>CAZZHT010000147.1:0-2516 GCA_964653825.1 uncultured Methanosarcinales archaeon | reverse complement strand
AATTATAAAAAGCTTTCCATTACCAAACAAAAAAACAGAAAAACAAAAAATTAATAAAAACCAAAATAAAGAAATTGATTGAAGTGAATGAAAATGAAAACTCTTACAGAGAAAATCGAATATAAGGAGAACCCAATCTTAGGAATTGCAAAGATTCTAAAAGAAAACAAATATGAAATAGCAGATAAAGAAGGCAGGAGGTTACTAGATATTACTGGAGATTACACAACAATAGGTATCTTAAAAGAACGAGAACCAAAAGAAACAAAGTTTTTAGGCATAAGATGGAAAAAGAAGCAAGAAAGAGCAGATTATATCGGAAAAATCAACATTCTGAGTAATGAAATTCAACTAGATATATACGGTAGGAGTTATATCAATGAAATAAGAGATATAGCCGAACAAATAGCACAAAAATACGATATGAAGATTATATTGGTACTAAACAGTGAAAAACCAAAAGAAGAAAAACCTTATCCCAAATCATTAGATGATTACATGTAAAAACAAAAAAACATAATAAAAACACAAAACAAAATTAAACCTCAATAATCTTTCCAATTTTACTAACATTAAACACCTTTGTATTTCCAATTTTTTCTTCTAATCCCGATGCCTCATGAACATGACCACAGAACATCACATCAGGTTTAAAAGTATAAATCGCAGAAGTAACAACCTCGCTTCCAGGAACTATATGACTAAAATGTTCCATCAAACTACCCTTAGGATGAACATGAGTAATCATTACCCTCTTTTTACATCTTTTAACAGAATTGAAGCTCTTCTTGAGTAGAGAGTATAATCTCTCATTAGTAATATTATAGATAGGTCCGATATTTGCTCCTCCTGCACCAAAGAATCCAACATCTCCAAGACAAAAATAATTTCCATGTAAATTAATTGCACCGTAATACTCTGCAATGAGATCAATTGTCTCGTTTGTCTCGTGATTGCCCGGAATCAAAAGAATTGGTTTATTCAGTTCCTTAAATGGTCTAATAACATCTCTTACCTCTTCATTAAAGCTAGTTATATCTCCTGCAATCACAATTAAATCCACACTCTTGTTCTTAGTTTCATCGGCCACTCTCCTAGCCAACGAACTATCTCCGTGTATATCGCTAATTGCTAAAATTCTCATAAAATTCACCCAAAAACACAAAAATCACAAAATCACACAATATTTCCCTTTTTCTTTTCCTCAATAATCCAATTAATAACCTCTTTCAAACCATCATCAAACTTAACCTTTGGCTCCCACCCGAGCAGTTTTCTTGCTTTTTCAATTGATGGAACCCTCCTCTGAACATCGTACTTAAAGCTTTTGACGAACTTGACCTTAAAAGGTTTATCAACAGCTATTAGATTCCACATTTTCTCTGCTAACTCTAAAATAGTAATTTCCTCACCATTACTAATATTAAAACTCTCATTTTCCCCCTCTTTTTTCTCCATAGCAGTCACAATTCCATTTGCAATATCACTGACATGCGTAAAGCACCTGCTTTGCTTACCATTTCCAAGCAATTCAAGAGGATATTGACCATCAAGAATCTTCCTTGCCAAATCAGGAATCACATGAGCATATCCAATCTCAGCCCTCGGCTTTTCATTAATACCATACGCATTAAAAGGTCTAATAATAGTATAATTTAATCCGAATTCATTTTTAAAAGCCTTACAGTACCTTTCCCCAACAAGTTTCGAAAAACCATATGCTGAAGAAGGTGGCATTATTTTATCTACATCTTCCTCCTTACTTGGATACCTGGTAGTATTTTCAAAAACCATTGAAGATGAAATATAAACAATTCTCTTAACATCTGATTCAACAGCCGCTGAAAACACACTTGAATTAAGTGCATTATTTTCTGATAGTATAGTTGCTGGATACTTATGAAAATAACCAATACCCCCAATCTTTGCAGCTAAGTGAATAACATAATCACATCCCTTCATAACCCTAACAGCATTTTCCTTAATAGTAAGGTCTGTTTCATAAAACTCCACATCGTCCCTTGAATGAGAGGAATCCTTACTCAAATTATCAGCAATAGCAACTTCATAGCCCCTATTCTTTAGTTCATCAACCACTGCAGATCCTATAAAACCTGCACCTCCAGTAACTAAAACCTTCATATTTAACACCCTTTTAATATTGGATATTTCTTACATTTAAAACCTTTTCCAAAAATCATATTATTAAAGTAAAATTTACCTAATAATCAAATCAAGTACCAAATCAAATATATTAATAAACTACACAAATCTTATGTAAAGCTAAACTAGAAATAATAAAATTAAACTAAAAACAATGCTAAAAAATAATGCCAGAATAATCACATGATAAATTCAAAAGAAACAATCCAGAGCTCAACTCATAGGAGAAATCATATAAAGATGATGATAAACATAAAATAATAAACATAAAAATTATAAAGATAATGAAAAGAATAAAAAGAATGAAAAATCATAAGGGATAATTAAAACAAAATATAATTAATTAAAACAAA
>CAZZHT010000146.1:0-2524 GCA_964653825.1 uncultured Methanosarcinales archaeon | reverse complement strand
AATCTTATAAAAAACTTTTTAAAAAATGGAACTTTTTTCGGGTCTTTTGAATTTTTTGAATTTTTCAGAATTATGATGCCTGTTAATAACAAGTGAATTATATATTAAATATAATTTCAAATATAATATCAAATAGAGATTAAATCATAGAGCCATAGTTTATCATAAATCTCTTATTTTATTATGAATTTGTTAGCTTATGATGAATTATTTCATTTCCTCATGTGAAATCAACAAGGTCCTCAACTATCTTAGGAATTTTATAAATATCATTAGCAACTGTAATTCTCTTGTATTTGTTTGATTTTTGATTTATTTTTTTTATTTGCTCATCTTCGTTTTTCATCTGTTCCATGAACCATGTGTTTTTGGGGAGTAAAATTGATGAACTGTTGTTGCTGAGAGCTGGAAGCAAATCGGATTTTAATGAGTTACCAATCATTATATTCGTCTCATAATCTCTGAAATAATTATTAAAGGTATCATTTCCCTTCTCATCAACAACAATTATCTGCTTGAAGTAATCTCTTATGCCCAACCAGTTAATTTTTTCTGTTTGAACTGAGTATTCTCCTTTTGTATAAACATATAAATCATAATCAGTTGCTAGGTTTTTAAGTATTTTGTTGATTCCCTCTTTTTTAAAAATCATGGGACTAAACCCTATATCAGAAATTTTCTTAATTTGTTCCATGTCTCTTTTATTAATTGTAAAGTTATATTCATCGGAGATATCAGAATAAAGATGAATTAAAGCTTTCTTATAGTTGCTTTTTGTGTATTTCCCTGTAGATATTATCTCAAGTGCATCATATTCCCTAAATTTAGAAACAATGCTCTTTTCAAAAAGAATTATTTTTTTAGCATTTATTTCATTTTCATTAAAATTACTTGAATTTTTTTGTAAAGCTTCTCTATACTTTGTTTTTTCTTCAATGAGATCTAAGAGTAATCTGTCTGCAATCTGGAATAATTCAATAGTATCTCCAAGGGTATCATCTAAATCAAAGATTATTTTTGTGAGGGGCCTCTTTTTACTTTTGTCAAGCATCTTTAGATATCACTTATTTGATTTTATTTTGTTATTTTTTCTCATCTATATTTTATTTATCCTCTATTGTTTTTGCTTCTTTGTCTACTTGGTTTTATTTCTTTTTTTACTCCCCATTTTAATCATTGTTGGTAGGGGGTCTTATTATTTTTTATTAGTTCTATTACATTACTGTATTATTTTTATTATATCACTGTTTTTACTACTTTTTTATTTCGTTCATACAGATTTTTCTTATACTCTCATCGGCAATATTGTTACATAGGGATATATCTTTTGAAGTTGTTGCAAGGCAATACTGCTGTAAGTCCTTTGTTTCCTTAGAATTATTACTGAGGCTGATGAGAGCACAGGTGTTTGGGGAATTTCTCTTGTTTGCAATTGTTTTTAAACATCCATTTTTATCAATAAATACTGACTCTCTATTAGTTATATTTTGGCAAATAGTCACTAGTTTATCAGTACTAATATTGGTGTTATTTATCTTTGTGTACAGTAAGGATGTAAAGCACAAACCTCTATCATAACTATTACTGAGTTTATTGCAGAAATTTAAGCCCGCATTAATTGAAAGCTCTCTTGTTGTATTCTCATATTTCATTATTTTGCTGTTAGTATTAAATATTTCCACAACAATCATTGTGAATGCCAGTATTATTAATATAATTTCTGTGTAAAAAAAGATTGTATCGAGTTTCTTTGATTTTTTTCTTGATGAGGGACTGATTTTTTCATTGGTTTCATTTGATTTATTACTGTCTTTTGAGAGATATTCTTTCAGATAAAGAGAATTAATGAATACGGTTATTGAGAAAATGTACAATAAAACCCAGTAACTCTCTATCAGTATAAGATGATGTTTAATTAAATCAAAAAGTGTTACTGTGAGATTGGATACCTCAAAAGCGAAGTACAATACCAATATATAATAGGTTATCTTTTTTCTGTAAAAGAAGAGAGCATAAATTAAAAAGCCCAACAAAGCGATGATAGTACCCAAATAAAGTACAGACATTACACCTAAAAGTTGTAAGTTGAAGAGATGTGTAACTGCATGATTATTTAGATTAACTATTGCTGAAAAGAATGAGATAAACAATACTGAAACAATTATCCATACACTCTTTGGAATATTAAAAATTGCAGGGACTTCTTTGCGCTCGTTCTCAACTGCTTCAACTTCTATCATCTCTTCTTCTTTTAAATCTTCTGGTGTTTCTTTTATTTCTTTGGTTTCTCTATTTGAGTGAGCTTTCTTTGACTTGTGTTTTACCATTTTACCTACCCTAAATTTTACATTTCTTATTTTAATCTTTAATAATTTGATGTTGTTTATAAATGTTGTTTTTTTGTTGAAAATGGTCTCTTAATATTAAGTTGTTGCTTATTCTCGTATTCATATTTTAATATTAGGTTCATATTTTTTTATATTATTTAATAGTTCTACTCCGTTTGGTCCAAAATCATAAGCTC
>CAZZHT010000145.1:0-2531 GCA_964653825.1 uncultured Methanosarcinales archaeon | reverse complement strand
TATTTCTATATTTTAATTTAACTAGTTTTAATGTGATTTACTAATGTTTTTGGTTAGATTTGCTTTTAATATGTTTTTTGTTTTTGTGTGCTCCGTGATGTTTTCGGTTTTTATGGGGTTGTTTTTTTATATTTGTTTGATTGATTTTGTTTTTATGATTGTTGTCTTTTCGATGAGGAAAATCTGGAGAGTTCTTTTTTTGTCTGTTGTATTACTCTTTAGTGTTAGTTTTTTTGTTTTGTTTAATCCTATTTCTGTGAGAGGTATTTCTTTCTCTGAGATAATGTACAATCCTGTTGGTAGCGATTCAGATTATGAATACTTTGAAATCTTTAATAATGATAGTTCTGCTATTAATCTTAGCCAGTATGGTGTGAGTGGAGTTAATGTTGTTTTTTCGAGAAACACTGTGTTAAATCCATGTGAGGTTTTTTTGGTTGCCCACGATGGTAATTTAACTAAATTCTACAATAGATATCATATTATGCCTAATGCAAGTTATAGTGGGTCTTTGTCAAATTCTGGAGAGAAACTGTGTTTATTTAATTTGTCTGATGGGAATAATGTTATCTGTGTTTTTTATAATAATAGTTTTGCTAATGGAGATAATCGTTCTATTGAGATTTTTGATAATAAGCTTTTTGAGAGTCAATTGGGTGGCAGCCCTGGATATCTTCCATTTAATTGTTTTTTTAATCATGAAATAAAAGATGGTGAAAATGATACAAATGATTCTTTTGATGATTTTATTAATTGCTCTATGAATTGTTCTAATAACAGCAATATCTCTGTCGTAGAAAATGACAGTAATGATTATGATAATGGTTATGTTAATAATGGCATCAATAATGAGACGAGTACAGGAAATCTCATTAATGATAGCATAAATCATACTTATAGTAATAATATGAGCAATACATCTGAAAATAATTGTTTTCAGAATGTTACTTCTCCTAATGTTAGTTCTAATTTTACTATCAATTCTAATGGAACCTGTTTTAATGATTCTAATATTTCAAATATTTCTAATGTTTCTAATTATTATGATGGTCTGAATAATTCTTCTCATTCTAATCTCTCTACTAACTCAGGAACAATCCATTCACCTTGCTGTGATGTTCCTATAAAAATTATATCAAATCAGGTTTACTATTATGATCAAAGCGTCAAGTATAGAATCATTGCTGCAAATGGCTGTTATTATTCCTATTGGATTGAAGGCCTTAATGAGTCAATTGTTAGAAAACCCAAGGTATCAAAAACACCTTATGAAAAGAGCTTGTGGCTTCATGGTTTCAAAGACAATGTTATTGAGATTAAAGCAGATGTTTTGAATTGTAGCAATAATTCTGATACACGATTGATTGCTATAAGACATAACTCAAATGACTATGAAAGGGATAATTCTGTTGTTTTAAATAACGGGAGTGTTAATAAGTTGGGGTTGTTTGGTAACTTTTTTGATGCTAATTTTAGGTTTAAATACAATAGGTTTAGTGATAATAGAACCTATTATCTTTATGTTAGAAAGGGTTCGAGGACTCTTTTTAGTTTAAGGTTATATTTTCTTAAAACTAAACCCGAGTTTGTGCTTTCTTTAAAATCTGATTTTTATGGTCTTGTTAAGAACTTTTTTAATGGTCCCTATTATATTTCTGTTGATAACTTTGGCAGATTTAGTAATCTTGGTGTGATGTACTTTAATGCGAGTAGATATTTGAATGATGCCTTGAATCGCTCTTTTTCTTCTTTAAATAATAGTTGTAGTTGTGTGAGAGGTTTAGAGAGCAATTCAACTGATACTAAGGTAGAGAAAAGTGAAAAGAGAAATTTAGATGTATGTGAGAAAAATGCTGCTGAGATTAGTTCTGTTTTTGTGCGTGAGCATGGATATAAGCCGTTAAATAAGGTTTATTATACTGTTGATGTTTGTGAGAATGGTTACTATGAATTAATTCTAATGCCTTTTGACAATTGCTTTCATGGGAAGAATTTTGATAATTTTAGTGGGAGTCCTTTTTCTGATAAAATTATTTATTTTGTTGTTAAAAATATTGAAAATAACAACAGTATGAATGAATTGAAGAATTTTTCTTATGTTAATTTGACAAACGCAACAGGTGTTCTGGCAATACTCGCAAAAGTTGGCAATGCTACGCATTTATCTGATTTTAAGTTTTATCCTTCTGTTGTGAATAGTAAGTACTATTATTTGAAATTCGCGCAGAAGTGTGATAAAGAATCTGATGAAAAGAACGGAGTTTTTCAGGATAATAAAAAGCACCAAAGCAATATGTCATTAAACGATATTCAATTAAACGATATTCAACGGTTAAAATGGTCAGAGTGGTTGAAGAGCTCTGAAAATAAAAATTCTGAAAATGGGAGTCCTTCCAGGGTTCCTGAGGATGAATTCAAAAGTTACTCGGGAGTTGTTTATCCTATGCTCTTTTCTAATCTTTTTGGTTTAGATTCTTATAATTTAAATGAGGATAATATTGATGAAACTTGGGATACCGGAGATGATACCG
>CAZZHT010000144.1:0-2540 GCA_964653825.1 uncultured Methanosarcinales archaeon | reverse complement strand
TATTAACTTGTTATTTAAGATTTGTTTATATTAATTTAATCAAGTGATTGAAATGAGAACTAAATTAAAAATCAAGAGGATGAGTCCATCACCGACATTGAATACTGTCTTAATGGTGGAAGCAACTCTGAAGAGCATGAATAAGAGTGTTGTAACAGTTGCGGAACTTAAGAGAATGCTGCCAAAACAGGTTAATCATAATACACTTAAAACAATTCTTGAGTATTTAGAGGAGAGTAATAAGATAGCTGTAACAATGAAGGGCATAACATGGATTTATAATCCCAACCCTAACTTAAGGAGAGCAGTAAATAGAGGGCTTGAATTATGAAGGAAGTAAAGGTTAAATTATCCCACCAAGCAGAACAGGTTTACAATCATCTAAATGAACAGGTTGCTTCTTCAAAGGAAGCTAAGATGATTTTTAATGCGATTAACAAGAAGGTAAAACTCATTAAGGCTAATGTTCATTATGGAGAACCAATTGCGAAGAGATTAATCCCAAGGGAGTACAAACTAAAGTATGGGATTTCAAATTTGTTTCGAGTGGGACTTCCAAGATTCTGGCGTATGCTCTATACATTAACAAATGGGGAAGACAGAGTGGAGATAATAGCTTTTGTTCTTGACTTTTTAGATCATAATGAATATGATAAAAAGTTTGGATACAGAAAAAGATGAATATAAAGATAAATAGGGTTAAACCTACTATAATAACTACCTACAAGTAACAATAATAGAAAGGTTTATAAATAAGCAGGTATATTACAACAGTATGACAGCAGAGAAAGATAAACCGGAATATTTAAAGGGCATAAACGAGATTCTTTTGAGGGCTTATAATATTCAACAGGAAGAAAGAAGAAGAAAGGAAGACATTTCTAAAATTAAAGAGTATGTTAATATTGATAAGGTCTATGAATCCGCAGAACAAAAGGCAAGAAAACAAATTGAGGAAAAGGGTTTAGAAGGAATAGTTGATGTTGATGTTAAAGCGAGAGATAGTTCAAGATATGTTGACGGTGTAGGTATAGTAATCGATAGGGTTTATTATGTTACCTTTGTTGGTAAACTAAAAAACAAAAAGATATCGCCTTTTACTTTTAAATACAGAGTTCGAGCTAATTATGAGAACTTAGATGAATTTAATGATGAACATAACGGAGAAAAAGCTATTTTAGAAAGTAATCGTAGAGCTCTTGAGGAGAAACTGAACACTTATTTTATTTCTAAATCGCTTGAAAAGGGATTAGATAATAAGTCCTAAGGTTTCATCTTGAACTCACACACTTCTCTTAGGCAACATCCTTTGCATTTAGGTTTCTTAGTGCAGTGCTGTTTTGCATGCTCAACAATTAAAGCATGAAATTCATTGAATAGTTTATAATCTTCCGGCAGGTGTTCCTGGAAGAATCTTTGAATATTATCATAAGATTCTTTTTCATCTATAAAACCCAACCTTGAGGATATTCTCTTTGTGTAGGCATCAATAACAAAGAACGGTTTGTTTAGAGCATACAAAAGTATAGAATCAGCTGTCTCTCTTCCAATGCCCCAGACCTGTAGTAATTCTTCTCTCGATACTTTGTTGTTTTTGAATTCTTTTTCCTTGCTTAAAAAAAACTTTGAGAACTCTTTTAATTTCTTTGCTTTTATATTGTAATAACCAGCTGGCTTAATGAGCAGACCTAAATCTTCATCTCTGATATTAATTATTTTTCTTGGAGATAAAATTCTTTTCCCTTTTAGATTAACCAATGCCTTATTGACATTATTCCACGAAGTGTTTTGGGTTAAAATTGCTCCTATACTTATTTCAAACTTCTGTGAAATTGTTTTTTCTTTGTTCTTGAATTCTCTGCGATATACTGATTTATCTTTTTCTACAATTGGCCACCATCCCTGTTCTCCATAGGCCTCTAGTAATCTATTGTACACATTTATTAGATTAATCTTCTTTTTAATGTACTTTGTCATTTTTTTATTTCTCGTCGACATATTTGCCTATTTATTAATTTGACTTATTAATCTTTTGTTTAATCTACAATTTATTTGAGAGTCCTTGTTTTGTATTTCTTTTTGTCTTTGATTTTCCCCATCGGTTATTTGTAATTCTCCACAAAATTATTTTTGCTTTAATTATTATTCGTCCCAATTTGGTTATTAAATCGACTATGATATGTATCATATGTTTTACTTTACCTAAAAATACTTAAAGAAAACAGTTTTACTATTGTGTAGTTAAATCATTTTAATTAAATTAAATTGATTAATACCATGTGGGGTGGGTATATGAAAAATAAAACGAGTTCTATCAATAGAGTTAATTATAAAAATAATGAGAGCAATTATAAGAATGATAAGAACAATTGTAACAATGCAAACAATAACCCGGGCACATCGGGCACATCTGCCTTCAAATTCTTTATGCTTTTTATGATGGTCGCATTGTTAACCTTTAGTTTAGCACTGAAGGTTTCTGCAACGTCCGCACCTTCAACGGTCTATGTCTATTACAACAGCAGTGCCAGTGCTGTATA
>CAZZHT010000143.1:0-2685 GCA_964653825.1 uncultured Methanosarcinales archaeon | reverse complement strand
TTTTTTAATATCTAATTATTTTTTAACGTTATTATTCGTTTGAATGTTTGAGTTCTTATTTTAGAAAGGAATATTCTTTAAAGTTATTAAATCTTTCGTGTGTATTTACACTTGGGATAGTTAGAACAACCGTAAAATTCACCATATATACTCTTTCTTTTAACTAATTTTCCACCACAAAGAGGACAAATCAAATCAGATTCATTATCTTTGTTTTTCGGATTATTTTTATCATTTTGATTATTCTTTTTGTTACTATTGTCATCCTTTTTCTCATATTTTGAGTTAGATTCATTATTTGATTGATTACTCATTTTATCATGAGCATCGTTGGAATTATTTTTATTATTGTCAACATTATTGCTTATGTTATTTTTATTTGTGTTACTGTTTGTTGTGTTGTCTTGATTGTTGTTATTATCTTTTTTATTCTTTAAAAACTCTTCCTTGTTAAATCCTTCTTTTTTGCTTGGGCATGCGGGATTTACACATATCTTCTGTGGTTTCTTACCCTTTTTATAAACCATAACCATTGGAAATCCACAGTAGGGACATACTTCGTTTGTTTTTCTTATAGTGGCGGCAGGTAACTTAATGGTCACTTTGCACTCAGGATAATTTGTACATCCAACAAATCTTCCATATTTCCCCTTTTTTATGACTAATTTCCCCTTGTGACAAACAGGGCAGTCCCCAAGGGTATTCTGATCATTTGTGGTTTTATAGAGGGCTTTTTTTAGTTCTTCTCCAATGATTTTTTCTTTCTTTTTAAATCCTGAGAGTATTTTATCAAGGTATTTGATTGATTCATTGATTACATAATCTTCTGTTACCTCGTTTTTTCTTATTAACTCCATATCATTTTCGAGTTTTCTTGTTAGTTTGTCATCAATTATCTTAGGTAAATTGTTCTTTAGAACTTCAATAGTTGTTTTTCCAAAGCTGGATATCTTTATTGGAACACCATCAACATATCCTCGTTTATACAGGGTATCCACTATGTTGGCTCTTGTAGCTTTTGTTCCAAGATTCTTCCTTTCAAGTGTCTTAATTATTGAAGCAGGAGTATACCTCTTTGGAGGTTGCGTCTCTTTTTCATCGAGATAATATTTCTTTGCGTGGATTTTGTCGCCTTTTTCAAAAAGGGGAATTTCCTCTTCTTTCAATCTGATATAAGGCTCATAAAAGGTATGCCATCCCTTTTCAATAGTAGTTATTCCCTTTGTAATAAAGTCCTCGTTTTCAACATCAATAGATACAGTTATTGATAATCTCTTTGCAGGAGGTGCAAAAGTGGCAAGGAATCTCTTTACAATCAAATCGTATATCTTCCTCTGTTTGTCGTTGAGAGCAGATGGGACTACTCCTGTAGGGTATATTGCAGGATGAGCAAGATCTGTTTTTTTACCTTCATTTGGTTTGAGTTTTTCTTGATTCAACAGCTGTGTGCAAAGAGGTTTATATGAACTCTGTTTTGAAAGCGCTTCTAGTATTTTTTTGTAACCAATAGTGGGTGGAAGCTTTTGGCTTGATGTCCTTGGATAAGAGGTATAACTTTTTAGATATAATTCCTCAGCAATAGATAGTGCTTCTTTTGGAGAAATATGAAAGAACCTATAGGCCTCTGTTTGTAGAGTTGTTAAGTCCATTGGAAATGGAGGCTGTTGTTTGATTGTACTCTTTTTTATTGATTTTACAACGCCATCTTTTCCATTGACCTTATTAAAGATAGTTGATGCTTGATTGTGATCTGTGAATTTTTCATTTTTATGAGTCGCAACAAACTCTGCTCTATTACTATTCTCTTTATTATTCTCTTTACTATTCTCTTTCACACCTTTAAAGTAAAGTATCCAGAACTTTTGCGGAACAAACGATTCTATTTCTTTTTCTCTATCATATATGATTTTTAAAGCAGGACCCTGAACTCGTCCTATACTCATTATCTTGTAAACTCCTGCACTTTTAACAGATTTTGTTAGTGCTTTTGACATATTGATACCGTAGAGCCAATCAACCTTGTGTCTTGTTTCTCCTGCATTGGCCTGACCCCAATCAAGAGTTAAACTCATATCGTCATATGACTTAATTAAATCTGGTTTGGTTAATGTTGAGAACTTCATTCGTTTTGAATCATTTCTATCAAAGATGTATCTAACAATGTTTAACCCAATTACTTCTCCTTCAATATCATAATCGCATGCAACTACAATATCATCGACATCTTTTTTAAGGGATTTTAAAGCATCATAAAATTTTTTAGTGAATTTTGCCTGCTTTCTTACCTTATATGTTGGAACCCAGTGAATATCATATACTGGATAGTAGTCAGATTTTGTTTTTTCTTTTGCGTCAATTGTAAATAAATGACCTGCTGCACAACCAATAAGAATCTGTTTGTTGTTCCGCGTTATGGAGTAAACAACTGAACCCTTCTTATTTTCTCTTTTTACTTGTGTTTCAGAGAGAGCATAAGCTAATTTTTTAGCAGCATCAGGTTTTTCTGTAATTATTAATTGAAAAGACATTTTCAACTATGGGATTCTTAATCTTATAAAAAACTTTTCAAAAAATGGAACTTTTTTTGGGTTTTTTGAATTTTTTGAATCTTTCAGAATTATGATGCCTCTTAATAACAAGTGAATTATATATCAAATATAATATCAAATAGAGATTAAATCATAG
>CAZZHT010000142.1:0-2694 GCA_964653825.1 uncultured Methanosarcinales archaeon | reverse complement strand
ACTGTTAACTCTACTGAGTATTTGAAGTTTAAAAAGGAGTATATCAGTACATCTCATTCTCTTTATGAAAAACTCTGTAATTTATGTGAGAAAACTCTTAAGATTACTCCTGGAAAGAATGATGTCAATAGCTTGAAGAGAGATATTGAGATGGCTCATTTGTCAATTACTCCAACAGGGGCAATGAGTTTTTCAATCCTCATTCCTTTATTTTTTATTTTAATTTCAATTGGGTTGCAATGGGCTATCACTTCTATTGTTGGGGCTGAACTCGATCTTGTTCTTTTGATGTTCTTTTTGATTATGGGTTTGGTTTTAATGGTGTTTTTTCAGAAAATACCTCGTTTATTGGCAAATAGGTGGAGAATAAAGGCCTCAAATCAAATTGTTATTGCTGTTTTTTATCTTGTTACTTTTATGAGAAATGTTTCTAATTTGGAGGTCGCGTTGAGGTTTGCGGCAGATCATATGGGACCTCCGTTGTCATTGGATTATCGTAGGATCCTATGGCATGTTGAGAATGGGAATGTCTCTTTAAAGGATGCCCTTGAAGATTATCTTGATTTTTGGAAGGCAACGAATATGGGCTATGTTGAGGCATTCCATTTAATAATGGGTTCTCTCTATGAAGAAAATGAACAGAGGCGATTGCAACTCTTGAATAAGTCAATCCAAGTGATGTTAGATGATACCTATGATTCTATGTTACATTTTGCTCAGAATTTAAAGTCACCTTTGAATGCTGTTTATATGTTGGGAATTACTCTGCCCGTTTTTAGTTTGATTCTTTTGCCATTAATGGTCAATATGATTGGTGTTAAATGGTATCATTTGGCTCTTATTTATGATGTGGTTTTGCCACTTTTGGTTTCTTATGAGGCAACAAATATACTTTCTCTGAGACCTGGGGGAATTACTGATATTAATATTAAGAGATTGGGTGGAAAGAAGATTTTTAAGAAGGTTCCTATTAATCTTGGTTTTGGAACTATGATGGTTAATCCATGGGTTATTTCTTTTATGGCTTTTGTAGTTCTCTTCTTGATTGGTTTGTCTCCTATCATATATCATGCTTATCACCCTAATTATGATTTTAGTTTATTTGGAAAGCCAAGTTTAAAATTCTTTGATTATCGAAATATGACTGATACTGATGGTAATTTTATTAAAGATAGTAGTGGTGGTGTTAGGAAAATTGGTCCTTTTGGAATTGGGGCAATGACTTTCTCTCTTATATTAACCTATAGTTTTGCTGTGTTGTTTGGTCTCTATTTTTATTTGAGAACAAAGAGTCTTATGAAAATTAGAAATAATACCAAAAAGATTGAGAATGAGTTTCAGTCAGCAATTTATGAGCTTGGTAATAAGTTGGGGGATGGTTTTCCTGTTGAGGTTGCTATTGATAAAACAGGTAAGGAATTGGGAGGAACCCCTACTGGGAAGTTTTTTAATCTGATATCTCAGAATCTTTTGAATGGGTTCGGAATAAAAGAGGCAATTTTCAATAAGAAGGTGGGAGCAATACTTTTCTATCCTTCGAGTATTATTGAGAGTGTTATGAAACTATTGCTTGAGAGTGCTAAAAAGGGGCCTATTCAGGCCTCAAATGCTATGATTACTTTCTCTGAGTATCTTAGAAAAATAAGGGATGTTCAAGAGAGATTAAGGGATCTGATGTCTGAAGTTATCTCGAGTATGAAGGCACAAATTAATTACCTGACACCTTTAATTACAGGCATAGTTATGGCTCTTTCTTCTCTCATGAGTTTGATTTTGGGGCAGATAAAGTCCCAGATTATTACCTTGAAATCCCAAAGCAATTCAAGTTCAGCAGCAGGGGCAAGCTCTGGTAATTTACAGACTTTAGCAACAATGTTTGGTAATGGTGTTCCTCTGTACCAGTATCAATTGGTCTTGGGAATCTTTGTTATTGAAATTATATGGATAATGTCTGATATAATATCTCTGATTTCCACTAATGGTAGCGATATTGATAAGGAAGCAATGATTGGAAAGAGTCTCTTGAGTGCAACTTTGCTTTATGTGATTGTCTCACTTGCGCTGAGTGTTGTGTTTGATTTCATTGGAGCATCAACAGGTTTGGGTAATCTCTCTAATTAAATGTGTTGAGTTTGTTTAATTTGATATTGCTTTTTATTAGTATTCTTCGTGAATCTTGTTTTTTATATTATTTTTTTGTATGTTTCTGTTTACCTCTTGCTGAGTGTTGTGTTTCTTGTTGATTGAGAGAAAGAATACTTTCAATCTTTTTTATTTGTTTTACTGTTTCCTCTTTTACAGATTTAAGGAGAAATTTTTTATTAAGAGCTCTTTTATTTTAGCAGAAGACATAACCATGGAATCGTGGATATTTTCCAGAGGGGTATGCAACGTATTGATAGTTATTTAAGTCTTTGATTTTATTTGCTTCCGTTAGTTTATCAGAAAATTTGCAAATCTCATCTAACATCATGTCTCTGTAGTCAAAAATTACAAATAGCATTCTTTTGTTAATGTTTAACAACTCTTCTTCACTGTTGAATTCAATAAATTGCCAATTGTTTTTTAATCTTAAGAATGAGATTAAATCATCTATTGAGTAACATACCATTGGGAGCTCATATGGTTCGACAAAGAGTAGATTTCTCATTATTCTTGAGAATTTCTTCAATGATGTCTTTATTTCAATTTTGA
>CAZZHT010000141.1:0-2837 GCA_964653825.1 uncultured Methanosarcinales archaeon | reverse complement strand
TGAAACTGTTAATTCTTATAAATAAAAAGATTTAAATATTATTTGTTAACACGGAAATTAAGGTAGTTCCTTTAATTGAAAATCAAATTTTATGTGGGGGTTGCCAAGTCTGGTCAAAGGCGCAGGACTTAAGATCCTGTCTCTAAGTGAGTTCGGGGGTTCAAATCCCCTCCCCCACACCATATTCTTATATGTGTTTATATCATCTTCTGATATATGTTGTATGATTATTCAGAATTAGAGTATTATTATCTCAATATTGTAAAGTATCTATAGTATTTTTGTGTTTTTCTTATTTGTCAGATGTTGGTTGTATTAGTTGTTTTGTATTTATCTTGTGATGATTCTCTTACTCTTTAATTAAAGTATGTTAAAGAATATTATGTTAAAAAATACTGTTAAAAATACTCTTAAAAGAATAATACCTGTACAAAGAAATATCGCTGTTACTATTTGCTTTTACTTTCTTTTACTTTGTTCTTTCTTTTGTGGGACTCTGAATTTGTTGATGTTGAATTTATAATCTCTTTTATATTTATTTCATCATCTTGGATGTAACTTATACCTAATTTTCTACAGATGTCTGCTTTTTCTAACTCTCTACCAAGGTAAGCTGCATGTGATTTTTTATCTATTAAATCATTCCTTATTATTGTTTGATAAATGCTTTCAGGATCATCTCCTGTTATTATGTAGTCAATAGTGTAATCCTTATAGTTACAGATACCTACTTCTAGCTTGTTGTTTTCAGGGTTTATTTTTATTAGTACAAAACTCTTTTTATCCATATCCCATGTTTTGTTTGGCTCAGCTTCAATGCGTTTTACATTCTTGCTTATTTCAATCTTTTTTAGCTTCATTTTTTATCAGACCTACATGACTCATTTACCGAGTAAATTCTAAGTGGATACTGAAAATTATATTTTAATGAGTCAAATACCTTTATAAAGTGAGTGTTTATATATTTATAACTTTCTTTCCCAAAATTATTCTCTTCATCTGCGCCGAAGACAATATAGGAAATATTATTACTTCTAAGAATATTGCATAGGTTTTGTGTGTTTAAGTTATATTTGTAACCATTATAGATTTCATCAACAATCTTATCTCTTTTGGTCCAATCGTACCCGTGACTCCACTCCCACCCCTCATAACTTGTGAAGACCAGTTTTCCACCAATAACCATTATTGGTTCGGTTGATGAAGTTGATGTCAAGAATATTGATTTCCCTGGGAATTTTGTGTTAATAAGGTTACCCAATTCAATTAGTTCATTTGTTGTAAATTGATACCGCATTTTATAAGCCCAAATGAAAGTCGAGATTCCTGGAAATATTAGGAGTATAAGAAATGTTGTTATTAGTATTCTCTGAAGAGGTGTTTTTGAGTTCTTAAATAGTAATAGGAAAAATGGAATTAGTAAGTACGATGAAATCACCCAAAATTTATTATTATCGTATGAACTTGGTTGGAATATGATGAAGTATGATGTTGAGAGGATTATCAGAACTGCTATAAAAAAGAAGCGATATTCTTTTTTTGTGAAGAATAAAGAGATGGATGATACCAGTACAAATATTAGATTCGATGAGAATAGTAACCATGTTATTAGAAGGATTGGGGTGGCAAATTTTTCATTGAGTAATGGAGCAAATTTAGTAAAGTGTTTTGAAGATGTTGTTGTAAGTATTGTTATTATTTGAGGAAACGATGATAGTAGCATACCAAGAAAGAGATAGATGAATTCTCTGTTGCGGAAAAAAATCATTAGTATGAACATTACTCCAAAGAGAAATACAAATATGTGGAAGTGGTACAAGGAGAGGATCCCAAGCAAGATGCCGATGATTAGATAGAAGAGAATGTCTCTCTTTGAAAGCATGGTTACGGATTTTGTATAAGATTTCTTATAGGATTCTTTGTTCTTTGTTTTTTGTTCGATTTTATGATATGTTTTATTGCCATTTTTGATTTGCTTTCTTGTCTTTCTTAATTTTAGCTTTCTTAGTTTAAACTCAAAACTGCTTTCGTTGTAAAATAGAATCAATAGGAGTAAGATTGATGACATAAGAGCGAATCCATATAAGAATGTTCTTTGAGGTAGTAAAAATGCAATGGTATTATTCGAGAATATAACATTGTTGAATCTTCCTCGTGGTGGGGTTGATATTGGGTTTATCAGAGAATCATAGAATGCCTCTTTTATAAATGAAATTAGAGAGACCTGATTTGTGACATGTAACTTACTGTAAGAGATTGTTTCGGGCATGTTTCTAAAGGATGGTACTGCTTTAATGTAATATGCATTTATGTAATAATCAAAGGAAGAGGATAAAAGGATTAGAAGGACTGCAATAATTCCTAGTGATTTCTTTTTTAGGAGAAGAAAAATGATGTAATAGGATGTTAGTAGGAATAGTGATAACATGAGCATCTCGCTGAATCTAAAAGAGCTAATGTAGTCAATACCTATTGATTCTAAGAAGGCAATGTTGTAATCTGCTAATGGAGGATATTTGAGTGCAGACATTGGATGGATTGGAGATATTGGTGGAACATTATTTGAGTGGTAGAAGCTTTGAGCTAATGCAGAATGATAGCTGAAATCTGCCCAGACAAACCAAAATGAAATATATCCTTGGTTTGATGTATGATATAGTATGTAATAGTGAATTATGAGAATTGAGCTCAGAGCAATTAGAGATAGTATTATTAGAGTTGTAATCGTGTTTTTGTTTAGTTTGATTCTGTTTGTATTTGTACCTCCATTTGTGTTCGTATCTGATTTGATTATACTAGTTTCGGTTGGCTGATTTCCTGTTTTCTTTGTTTTATTT
>CAZZHT010000140.1:1368-2845 GCA_964653825.1 uncultured Methanosarcinales archaeon | reverse complement strand
GACGAGATTTTAATGCAATGTTCCCAAAGGGAAAAACCTCGAATTTTTGGTTTAGGCCGACTGACATTCAATAATAAAAAAATCAGGTTTTTTACTTGGAACTTTGTAAACTTTTGTTATTTTAAAATTAGATTCAATTAATTTATTGATATAAAACTGAATTGGTCTATAATATTGTTCAATCAATCCATATTTGGTTTTTGTTTTGATTATTTGTTCTTTTGAATAATCTTTAATCTCTTTAATATCTTGTAAAGTATGCGGAAAACATAAAATGAATTTGCCATTTTTCTTTAATAAATTATGAATCTTCTCCAAAATTGGTTCGAGAGGCTTAGTTAATAGCAAAAACTAAATCAAATTTTTGTTTTATCTCAAAATTTTGTAAATCAGATAAAACATATTTCATGTTTGGATGAGAATTTTTAGTTTTTGCGTAATTTAACATTGATTCTGAACCATCAATTGCAAGAACCTTGTTTTTTCTTTTAGCAAATTCATAAGAAAGGTAACCTTTTCCACATCCTAAATCTAAAACATCTTGATTTGTTGAACAATAAGTTTTTATCAGAAAGATATCTTTTGAATCTAGTTTTTCTCTTTTGCTTTTCAATCCTGATTTTCCCAGTTTTTCGTAAAACTTTTCTGACTGCATATTAAATTAAAACTAATTAATCAATATAAATCTTTTGGTGGTCGGCCGTTAAAAAACAAAAACCGAAACTAATGTGATTGAGATAATTAAACTCTATTCCTATTGTTAAGTGCTAGAAAGATTTATTAAGAATTCAATAATGTGAATAAAAGAGTATTTTATGTGAATAAAAGAGTATTTTAGATAATTAAGATACACATTTAAAACAAACTTCTACTCTGACTATTCTTATAATAACTTAACCACAACTAAAAGGTTTATATACAAAAAGTAATAATATTATTACAATAAGTAATAGTGTTTAATTTTTGAATAATCTATTTAATAGTCATGGGTATGAAAATGAATCCTGAGATAAGGATATTGAAGCTCCTGTTAAGCAACAAAGAGAATATTTTTCGCTTTTGACCTAAGAAAATGGTAAAACATATAAATTTCCATGTTTATTTGTGCTATTTAAACTTATGATATTTGCTAATTGTGTTTGTAAAGGTGATCTCAATGAGGAAAAACTATATGAAAGATAATCAAAGTAAAGATAAAATAAGAATTATGGGAATAATGTTTTTAATGATTGCTTTATCTGTTATTGTTGCTTTTGTAAGCTCATGCAGCTCAAATATAATGATTAATAATACTAACACTATTAATAATAGTAATAATAACAGTAACAATGGTAGTAATATGATGAATAATAGCACTAATGACAATGTTAATATAAGTAGCAGTAATAATAGGTTTGCTATTAATCTATATAACTATATTAACAATAATAATAGTAATGTTTTTTTCTCACCTTTTAGTGTCTATGATGCTTTAGCT
>CAZZHT010000140.1:0-1268 GCA_964653825.1 uncultured Methanosarcinales archaeon | reverse complement strand
CAATAATAATAGTAATGTTTTTTTCTCACCTTTTAGTGTCTATGATGCTTTAGCTATGGCTTATGAGGGTGCAAGAGGAAACACTGCCAAGGAAATGGGAGAGATATTGGGGATACCTAATAACAATAGAAATATTGATTTAGCTTTTAAATCAATGTTGAACTCCCTTAAAGGTAACTCTCTGTTTAAGCTCGAGGTAGCTAATGCTATTTGGATAAAAAATGGTTTTAAAATCAAACAGTCTTATAAGGATATTGTTATGAATTATTATAATTCAACTGCTCAAAATGTTGATTTGAGTTCATTCCAAGGAACTTCTCTTATTAGTAAATGGATACTGAAAAAAACTCATAATAAACTCAATATTGAGATTAAACCTGATCCACTGTTAAGAATGATTATCACTAATGCAATCTATTTTAAGGGTAATTGGAGTATACCTTTTGATGAGTCTCTAACTGATCTCAAAGATTTTTATGAAACCCCTGATAAAGTCATTAAGGTTAAGATGATGACCTTCAGTGAAAATCCTAAACTAAAATATACTGAAACAGAAAAATATCAAGCATTGGATATGCCATATAATGGAAGTAATATTTCTATGTTGGTGATTTTACCTAAAAAGGGTTATAATCTGAATAATCTTGATTTGAATGGATTGAATATTTTTGATTTAGAAAAACAAATGACTAAAACAAAGGTTGAAGTTTATTTTCCAAAGTTTAGTTTTAAAACTGATTATGTTTTGAATCAGCCATTAATGAATATTGGTATGAAAAGTGCTTTTAATCCATCTGCTGCTGATTTTTCAGGAATTAATTTAAATCCGAGGGATAGAATTTATATAAGTGAAGTCATTCACAAGGCATATATTAATGTTACTGAAGCAGGAACAGAAGCAGCAGCTGTTACTGCAATTGTTTTTAGAGCAACAGCAATACCTAACATTCATCAAAAACCTATCCCTGTTTTTAATGCAAACCATCCATTTGTGTTTTATATAATAGACCATAATACAGGTACTATTCTATTTATGGGTAAGGTTATTAATCCTAACGCAAGCTAATCTTTTTGTTTTTTTCATTTTTAATTTCTCTGTGCTTTAAGCATACAAAAGTTTAATAATTATAAGTTCTTATCCAGTATGGTTTAATTGAAAACGACCTCTGTGGGGTGATTAAATGAAAAAGAGATATAAAGCTCCTTATTTCATATCTGGTGAAGATCTCCTTTTAGAGAATATGGCATATACAATTGGTGGTTCTTTA
>CAZZHT010000139.1:0-2874 GCA_964653825.1 uncultured Methanosarcinales archaeon | reverse complement strand
GGTTGTCCAAATTAATCATTAAATTAATAACAATTAGTTCGTTTGATTGAATGAATTATTTTGTTTAAATAGAGGCATTGAGAAAGAAAAAATAAAAATATTAAGTAAAATAAAAAATAAAAAGAGTTGAAAAGGAAATCAAAATGGTACCTTTATCAAATAAGATTAATCAAAATAGCTATAATTCAAATCTAAGGCATTCCTATGGAATGTATGTAAATCAAAGCAAATCAAGAGGTAAATCAAATAAGAAGAATGGAACTGTTTTTTTAGTTTTGTTTTTCAGTGTACTTATTGTCTTAACTTTCCTAATATATCACTCTTTGAATAAACAACCACCAATTTTAATAAATAACAGTACTCCTGACAGTGCTCTTGATGTTAATCTTTTAGTTACTGGAAGATTATTTGCAGTAGACCATAATTACACGGGAGAGCGTTTTTCTGATAATAAGAGATTAGTTGGGTGGAATAATTCATTTACACTTGACAGTGATGTTGTCTACCGTTTTAAGATAAAGAACCTAAAGTACATAAAGCAACCTAACGGTTATTATTATTCCTTCGGAGATTCACTTTCTGTGTACTCCTCAAAAACGAACGAGGAAATAAAAGAACTATCTCATTCATTAGAAACTTATTCCAAGACCTTTCCGAATGAACAAAAGGAAGGGTTTATTGTGAATGTTGAAATACCATTGGAGACCGTTCCCCTTTACAAAGGTTCGTATTATTTCACACTTACTTTTAATGACTTTATAGGAAATCAATCTTATACAAAAACGTTAGGATTTAACATAAGGTGAGTTTAATGAGAAAAAGCATAGTCCATGATAAAGGAAACATAATCAAACGTAAATCAGTAAAGAACTTATTATCCTTATTCTTATTATTATCAATACTTATCTCTTTCATTTTAGTTTCATTCAGTGTAGAAGGTAGATATGTTGGAGAAAAGAATCTCATTACCCTTATTCCAGCAAAAGGATGTTATAAAACAGATAATTCTGTTTACTTGGTACAAGGAGGAATCTACTTAAATGGGAAGTATGAGGGTACCGATTATTGTGAAGATAAATCAACATTAGTAGAGTACTATTGTTATTCAAGTAGTCCTCAGAGCTATTTCTTCAAACGAATTGATTGTACAAAACTTCCAGATCGTCACAATTATCACTGTGAGAATGGTGCTTGCGTTAGTGATAGTATAACGGCATCAAAATGTATCAGACATGGCGAAAGTATTTATACTAAAGGATATGTCGAATATGAAGGTTCAAAATTTGAGGATTACTGCGATACTAATCAATACTTAGTACAGTACAAATGTATCAATGGAAGACCCATACCTGATGAACTTTCACAACCCTGTGGATATGGATGTGAAAATGGAGCGTGTTTAAATCAAGGTCAAACTCAACAGACTCAGACGACTCAAACTCAAACCATCACTACAAGTATACAATCAAATGATTGTAGTAATTATCAATATGGATGCTATAAGAAAGGAGGAGTTAATTCTCAGGAAAAAGGATATATCTGTGAGAATGGTTATTACATGGGGTCTGACAATTGTGCTGGAGGCAGTTATCCCACTCTTCTTAATGAATGGGTTTGTGAAAATAACAAAGCAGTTGAAAAGTACTATGATTGTGAGATGTTGGGTGACGATTATATATGTCAAAATGGTGCATGTGTTTTACCTAATCAACCTGAAAATTGGAACTGGAGTAACTTCATAATTGATAACCAAAGATGGCAAAGCAGGACTCATGATTGGTTTGATATGATTATGCCACAAAGCGTGAAGGACTCGTTTAAACAGGCAAGGGATAATAGTATAAGATGGCTTGAGACGAATTTGGGTGGTAATAGTAATCTGTGGAATGCTATTTTTGAAGGAGATTATGCGGCTGCTATCTGCTCAGTATTTTTCCCAATGTCAACAGGGAATAGTGTTTCAGTGTCTTACCCATCACCCCAAGCAGCTTCAACCTTTGCCCTAATGGCAACTAAACAGAAACAAACGATGCCCGATGGATCAACACAGTATCTATATAAGATTGAATTAATGGTTGGCGCCGGAATTTCAAGCACAGGAAAGGTTAATTTTACTCTCGTTAATAATGACGGGACATATGTTTCAATCAATAATATAAATCAAATTTATAACCCGAATCCACAGCAAAGTGCTGCTTCATTTGTAGGGCAAAAGGTTACATACTTGGTTGATAACACAATTCTCAACGATTTAGGACAATACGCTATATCATTTTACAATAGAAAAAATGAGAATCAACTGTGTATCAAATTCAACAACTGGCAAGATCTTCAACCGGATATTTCGAATAGTTTAACAAACCACCAATTCTGTGTCCCTTATGAAGAGGTAAGTCATTAAAAAATGAAAGGGAATAACGGAAGATAATTATAAAATAATGATAAAGAAATCAGATAAGGCATGATATAAGTTAAGAAAAGTAAAAGAAGAAATTAGAAATAATTAAAAAAAGTAAACTGCCCTGCTCGGGATTTGAACCCGAGTCACTGGCTCGAGAGGCCAGTATGATTGACCGGACTACACTAGCAGGGCTTGAAGATATAATTGATTAATTGATTTTTCTATAACTGATAGAGATATGTTACAACTTTAGAAAATTGCTACTATTTTTAAGTATTTCTCTTTTAGCTCTTTATTGAGTTTTATGACTCTCTAATTTTATTAATTATAAATCATCAATTATAATTAATGTACAACAGAGAAAATATTATCTATAATACAAAATATAAACCCTGAAATGTGAAGTATAAAATACAGAATATAAAATATAAGATGCAAAACATATAACTTATAATATGGAATATAGATATAAA
>CAZZHT010000138.1:0-2879 GCA_964653825.1 uncultured Methanosarcinales archaeon | reverse complement strand
GTTAGGCACTATGTGTTTGGGTATTTGAGATTAGGTTTGACATAAGAAAAAAGAAGATAAATCGAAAAAAATTACAGGATAACACATAAACAAAATAAAACAAGAAAGACATAGACGAGAGCATATTAGTATAAAAATTATTAAAAAATGAGAATAAATGAAAAAAATAATTAAATAAGAGAAAAGAATAAACAAAAAATAAAAAAACAAGAAAAAAAACGATTGATCAACTCTTGATATTCATGAAGTATAATGAATATAATAGCAATGAGTAATTATACTCAAAGATTAAATTGAGTTATAATTAGCAATTGTAATAATAATCTGAAATCAACATAAAGTATAAATAAGGATCTCAACAAAAAAATAAGAAACAAAAACAACATCTAATACAATCTCATAAAGCAAATAGGATTTTTAATTAAAAGTTAAACCGCAAAAAATATTAAAAAACAAATAAATAAACAAAAAATATATAAAATAGAGATTAACAACTCAAAAAAGTGAGAGTTAATCTAAAAAAATGGATAGTAAAAACAAATCAAGAAAAAAAAGATTAAGAAAAAAAGGAGATGCCTACTCTTTTGAATCAAAGTTTTTGGGTGAAGATGTTTATAAAGAATATCATAAAATTGTTAATGCAGTCATAAAAATAGCTGAACAATTCAAAAGCAATAATAAAATAAATAAAAAAAACATAGAAGATATAGTTAATGAAGAAGGTCTCGAAGAAAAAGAGAATTTTGTAAACTTTATAAAATCCACCCATGGGGAAGAAGTAATAAAAGAAGCAAACAAATATCTAAATTCAATAGATGATATTCCCCAGTTAAGAACAGAAAAAGAAACAACATCTGATGAAATTGAGAAAAAAATACTTCTAACAAAGAAACTATACGATTTAGAAAGCAATGGATTAAAACCAAGAATATACAATGACTCAATAATTGAAATAACGAAAAAAACACCTATCTTAAACAAGATTCCCCTATTTAATGACATTCCGTTTATTAATGATATACCATTCATAAAGTACAAATTCAAAGTGTCAAAATTAGTAAAAGAAATGTACTCAGCATTAAAACAAAAATGGTATGATGAAAGGAATGATAAAAAGACACTTATCGATGATTTCAAAAAAGCCTTAAATTATGGAAAAATAAACACACATTACTATGAAGGGCTTGAATTCAAGTATTCTCTCATAAAAGATAAAAATTCAGATTACCTTACAATCTCAAAAATTGAGATGAGTGATATAAAAAGATATGAAACACAAATCATAGAGGAGTATTACTCAGGAATACCTATAAAGAAGATCATCAAAGAATTCGAAAAAAAATTCATACCTCATACTTTAATTAGATTATACTTAAACGAGATCGAAGCCAAAACAAAGACACAAACAATTATTAAACTAAATCATACAAACCTAAAAAAAGATAACAAAGAACTGATATATAAAATAAAGAGTAGTGCAAAGATTGATTATTTCTTTGACAATAAACGAATGTTAGATAATCAAAGAGAACTAAAAAGGATAGAAAGAGATTTAAAAATAGCATTAAAATATGGAAGGAAAGATAACAAAGCATACGGACTAAGATACCTATTTTATATTGAGAAAAATGAAATCAAACACATTGAAAAAAGCCCAATAATTGAGCATCAAAAAGAAATAAAAGAAGATTATAAAAATAATAGTATTGTTTATGTTATTGAAAAATATCGAGATTATGGTTTAACCAACAACATTATGAAATATTTTCTAAATATAAAAGAACAAGATAAAAAAGATAAAAAGTTTTAAAAGGAACAAAAATTTATTAAAATATGATGAAAAGGGTTATGGGTTCTAAAAATTCAAAAGACAAGGAAGATAATTCAAATAAGACAAACACAAATCCTGAGAAACTCACTGCAATTTATACAAGAGTTTCAACAGAAGAACAGGCCAAAGAAGGTATTTCACTAAGTGCCCAAAAGGACAGATTAATAGCATTCTGCAAAGCAAAGGACCTTTCTATTTATGATATATACACCGATGATGGATACAGCGCAGGTTCAATTAACAGACCAGCGTTAAAAAAGATGCTTGAGGATGCAAACCAAGGTAAGTTTAAGAATGTTCTTGTATATAAAATAGATAGATTCTCAAGAAACCTCAAAGACCTCATCATAACCCTTGACGAATTCCAGAAAAAGAAAATAAACTTTATCTCATCAACAGAACCCATAGACACAACATCTGCCATAGGCAACGCCTTTATGCAGATTATAGGTGTATTTGCTCAGCTTGAGAGAGGAATGGTTGCCGAGAGGGTAAAACTATCATTTGAAAAGAAATTAAGTTCAAAGGAATTCATAAACAGACCTCCCTTAGGTTATAGAGTCAGTAAAAAGAAACTGATAATAAATAATCAAGAGGCACAGATAGTGAGAAAAGCTTTCTCAATGAGAGTCAGAGGAATAAATTATAAGGACATATGCAAAGAACTAAGAATTCCCACATCTACATTTTATCATATCATTAAAAATCCAACCTATATTGGTTACATCTCATACAAAAACTTATTAATCAAAGGCAATTTTCCTCCTTTAATAACACGAGAAACATTTTTCAAAGCACACGACAATAACAAGAAGTACATCTTTATTGATGACAATAAAAGCAACAGAAACAACACAGATAATAAAGAAAACGAAAACAGCAATAAAAATAAAGTCAAATAAAAAATAACACTATCCGCAACTTCGTAAAAAAATTAAAAAGTAAAGGATTCACAAATTAAAAAGAAAAAAACAAAAAAAATACAATAACATAAAACACAAAATAGATAATATGATAATAATATAAGACAATATAAAATAATATAAAG
>CAZZHT010000137.1:1363-2880 GCA_964653825.1 uncultured Methanosarcinales archaeon | reverse complement strand
CTTTTTCTAAATAGAAAACTATTTAAATAATTGAATCTTAGGAGTATATTATGATACTCACAGTCCTAATTTTATTAGTTAGCTTTCTCTTAGTATTCACTTTAATAGGTCTTATCTGGAAGAATCTTGTTCTAATCATAGGTGGAGCAATCCTTTTACTTCTGTTTGGTCTGTTTGTTCTAACTCAAGGAATTACTTACTATAATGGACAGATTACAAACACGACTTCTTATGTTAATGCTAGTAATTACACTATTACACACAGTATTGAAGTTCCTATTGAGTACAATGCTTCAAACTGGGTTAACCAAATCATAGGTCTAACCGCATTACTAGCAGGTGCAGCTGAATTATTTATTCCTTTAAAAAAATAAAAGGAGGTTTTCGAGATGGATAATGATGATTTTAATAATTTCATTCACATGAGTTTCAAGAATATTATGCCTCATAATGAAGTAGAGTTATCTTATTCTCATTTGAAAGATGAAGGAGTTGAGCATATTTCTAATTATAATGATTTCGTTGATAAGTTCGCAATGTTGAGCAATGTCAAATCAGACAAACTAATGAATGTGTATATGCATCAGCTCCATTTGTTTAATGCAATTTTGCCTTTTGCCAAAAGAGACAAACAAATAGCATTACTTCTTGATAATCTCTTTCATAGATGGAAGTCAGAGCTCTCTCTGACTAGAGCTTATAACGGAACAGAAAGGAAATTACAGGACGGAGCAGCAAGACCTCAGATTTTAAATGGGTATGGTGAAGAAACAGAAAGAGAAGAAAATAAAGAGAATAGTTCTAAATCAAGTTCTTGGTTTAATAAAATAATTCCAGGAGGTAAGTGAGATGGGAAAAATAACTTATAAAAATATGTTAGTATTGTCAATGATCTTAGGATTGGCAGGAGCATTAGGGTGGTATTATATTCAGCCTACTTTCCTAAGTGCTTTATTATTAGGTTCTATTGTTGGAGCAACTCTTGCAGGGACTGGTTCATTCTTATTGGGTTGGCTCATGGTTGACCCCTTCCAGAAGGTTGCCTGGAAAAGGAAAGTGCATAAAAAAGAGTACGGGATTGCTTATGTGATTTACAAAAATAAATATTTACATCCTTATGTGATTGATTTCTCAAAAAAAATCATAAAGATAGGTAACAAACTGTTTCATATCACTGACAAAAAAATGGGAAATGAGAGCAGGAATTATGATGAAATCCAAATTACTCCTGATAATGTTATCTATAAAAATAACATTCCAGTAGTTCTTATCAATTATGATAACATGGAAGCTCTGAACCTATCTAATCAAAAAGATATGATTCCTTCAGACATTGGCTCTGATTTATTAATGTGGCTAGATGATGAAGCATATAAGAAAACAATCAAGAACAAACACATGCAAGATATTACTTTTGTTCTCATGGTTGTTGTGCTTCTTGGATTATTAGTGGTAGGTTGGTTCTTATATCAAAATCATCAAGAAGTCATGAAAGCTCTGCAATCATTAGGGAAAAC
>CAZZHT010000137.1:0-1263 GCA_964653825.1 uncultured Methanosarcinales archaeon | reverse complement strand
AAAAAGATTGAAGCATACATGACTTATTTTCAACAACCCTATTTAATGCTGCAGGACACGAAAGACCTGACTGCTAGGGAAAAGATTTTAGGATTAGTTAAAGAGCTTAGGGAAGCTCTCGAATCATTAAAACTAACACAATATGAATTAATGCTCGGGTGAAATCATGAATATAAAAATTGTGGTAACAAATGTTCCTTACGAAACTGTTGTTTATCTTGATAAAAGGATTGAAACATCAGTTTATTATGAATATTGGAAAACGAGAAAGAGAATTAATGAAGAAATCATGGCAGACGGAGCTATAAGAAAGAAGTTCGCAAATGCAATCTTAAAAATGTTCCCTAATATTGAGATGAGCAGGAACCTTGTGAATGTGTTCATGAAACAAATCTTAAACTACAGACCTTTTGAATGGCACAGAGAAGAACTCAAACAGATTAGTCCTGAACTGTATGAACTGAAAGGAACCTGGGTTATCTCAGATGAGTATATCAAATTAGTTGAAGATAACAAAGATAATTTCCCTTTCTTAGTAAAGAGAATCCTTGATTATGGATTTAATAAACAGACCTGGATTAAGGAATTTTCTAAGATGTTTAAGAGAGAGTTTCGACTTAGTAATCACCAATTTTATCTTGTCTAAAAAACCTTAACGAAAATAGTTAAGGTTTAAATATAAGTTCTTGCATAAGTTAGATTGGTGATTTAAATTGATTAAAATTGATATAAAACACTTAACCCCAAAAACCCCACGAAGTAAGATTCCAAAAACTTTACTTAAAGAAGCACAGAAAAAAGGAGGTTTATCTTTAGAGCGTTCTAAAAAAATAGAAGAAGTGTTTAGACATAATAGAAAACTCGATAGGATACACAAATCTTTACCTCCTGGTAAGAGATTATCTAAGAATGGTAAAGTGTATTATGAATATAGGGTTAATAGAACAGATAAAAGAAAATATTTATGAGGTGTAAAATGGCAAGAAGAAAAAGTTCTAGGAGAAAGAGCTCAAGAAGGAGTTCAAGGAGAAGGAGATAAAAATGCAGGTCAAAAAAGGAGCTTTACGACATTATCTTGAAAGAAAAGGATTAATCAAATCCTATGAAAGAATACCTAATTATTTATTAGAGAAAATTAAGAATGCCAAGGATCATAGCATTAAAACAATTAGTAGAAATAAGAAGAAAGCTAATGTCCGAATAACTCCAACTCTGAAAAGGAGAGTGACCTTTGCATTGAACTTCAGAAAGAAAAGGAGATAA
>CAZZHT010000136.1:0-2895 GCA_964653825.1 uncultured Methanosarcinales archaeon | reverse complement strand
TATTAATTAAATGTGCCCTTTTTGGTTGAATTTTATGTTTTGATTGAATAGCTGATTTTTTGATATTTTTTCTAAACCTAAATTTTTGAAGCTAAATCTTTAGTAATCTTTGAAATTAAATCTTTAAAAATAAAAAGTTTTTTAAATAGCATATATTTCCTTTTTAGAGTTATGAGGGCCTTTTAAGTAATGTTTGAGGTGTTTCTGATTGTTTTTTAATGCTTTTTAACTTTTTAATGCTTATGTTTTAGATATTATGTGTTATACATTATGTATTAGTTATGTGTAAATTATGTGTACTTTATATTTACTTTATATTTTATGTTTTATATTATTTTGTATGTTTTATTTGAGGTGTTTATATTATGGGAGAAACAAAACCAGTTTTAATTAGCTCTTTTAAAAAGGGAAATTATGTTGTAATTGATGGGGTTGCGTGTATTGTTACAGATACTCAGCTTTCAAGACCTGGTAAGCATGGACATGCTAAGGTGAGATTGACAGCGGTTAGTATTATTGATCATAAGAAAAAAGAAGTAGTTCTACCTGGTCATGATACTTTGGAAAGTCCTATTATTGAAAAGAAAAACGCACAGGTCCTTTCTGTAGAAGGGAATACTGCTAAGGTTATGGATCTTACAAGCTATGAAACTTTTGACTTGGAGATTCCCGATGAACTTAAGGATAGTTGCCATGAGGGCTCTCAAATTGTTTATTGGGAAATTTTAGATGATAGGATTATGAAACAGGTTAAGCAGTGATTGTATTTGTTAAATTATTGTTTTTTAAATGTAAGAAAATCAAAGGAAAGTAAAATATTTTAAATGAAAAAAATAAGTATAAGAAAATAGAATAGGTGAAAGAGATGTCAAAATTTGAAGCAGCTGAGGCAAGGTTATTTCATAATGTTTATGTTTGTAAGGATTGTAAGACAAAGGTTAGGGCTCCAACTCTTAAGGTTCTACAAGGTAAGGTTAGATGCAGAAAGTGCGGATCTAAGAATCTGAGACCTAAGAGAAAGAAGTAAATCATGCTTGATTTTATTTTAGTTATTTGATTTTTGTAGGTTTTTAGTTTTTTATTGATTGTTTACTGATTTTTTATAGAATTTCAGTTTATTTTTTCAGACCTTTGATTCAGTTGTTAGCTTAAATAGTAATCTTTATATATTACTTATTTTTTTGCTTTTGTAAATTTTTGTGAGCTTTGTAAGAAGTTGTTGCTGGTAATTTTGCCCCGGTAGCTCAGTGGTGGAGCGTGCGGCTGTTAACCGCAAGGTCGAGGGTTCGACCCCCTCCTGGGGCGCTTATTTGTTTCTTAGCCGTTCTTTGTTTTCTCTTTTCTCTTAACTACTCTTAGAGGATTTTTAGTTGCCTAAAACAATTTGCTTAGAATTATTAGAACAAAACAAGATTATTTAAATTATTTAAAAATATGTGCTTTTGTCCGATATTTAGGTTTTGTATTTCTGCTATTGTTTCTTTATTTAAGGTAATTTGTGGTAATCTTTTTCGTTATCGTTTTGAAATATCTTTATGTAACTTTCAAGAATATCTATGTTCTTGTTAAGGTTATATAACCACTGTCCCATCTGCTTGCTTTCTTTCTCTGAAGCGTTTTTAGATTTAGAGAATATTCTTTCTTCTAAATCATCTTTGTCCTCTTTAAGTTTATCTATCTCATATTTTCTTATTTGGATTTCAGGATTCTTATCTAATTCTTGTCCTTTGTAATTCAAAGAAAGGGTTCCTTTATCTAAAATATATGCTATAATCATGTATTCTTTATTGGTTTGAATCTTATGCTCATATTTAGAATCTTTATTGTTATCAGATGGAATGTATTTGACTGGAACTATTATATACTCTTTCAATAAGTCAATCAAACTATAAACTTTGGTTTCAGGATTTTTCGTTATCATTTTTTTTGTTTTATTTTTTTATTTTTTTTATTGGTTTGGAGCCTTTGATATCTTATTGATTTGTGTCTTATTTATTTATATGTTTTGTTTTAATCTTAATATTTCTTTAGTTGTTTTTATACTTTTTGCTTTGTGTTTTTTATGTGTTCTCTAATTGTTTTTTTGTTTGGTTTGGTTCTGTTTAGCTTGATTTTGTTTAGTTTGAAAAAGTATTTAAATGAGGTTTGATGTTTCTTTTTTATTGTATTTCTTTTTTTATTGAAGTTTTTTTCTTAGTTGATTGCTTAAGAATTTGTTTTTTATGGTATGATTATTTTTTAAATAGCTGGTGTTATAAGTGGTTGATGGGAATGATGTAAATGATGTAAATGGTACGGATAATTTCGAACATTATTATAGTGAGAATCCAAAATCAAGATTAATTGTTTATGAAATCAAGACGCTTATTAACAATGAATATTTCACATTTTATTCAGCTTCTGGCATCTTTTCTAAGAGAAAACTTGATCTGGGTTCTAAACTCTTGATTACTTCTGCAATCATTAATAAAGGGTCTGAGGTCCTTGATTTGGGCTGCGGTTCTGGAGTTGTTGGGGTCTATCTTGCTTTGAAGCATAGGGATTGTAATTTTGTTCTCAGTGATGTTAATAACAGGGCTTTGGAAATCTCTAAGAAAAATGTCGATAAGTATTCTTTGAAAAATGTTAAGGTTATTCATTCAAATCTGTTCTCTAATCTCAATATGAAATTTGATGTTGTGCTATCTAATCCACCACAATCTGTAGGAAAAAAGCTTTGCTTTGAGTTGATTAGAGATTCTTTTGAACATTTAAGGAATCAAGGAGCTCTTGAATTAGTTGCTCGTAGAAGGAGGGGCGGTGAGCCCTTAAGGAAAGAAATGGAATCTGTGTTTGGAAATGTTAAAACCATTGCAAGGAAATCGGGTTATCAGGTTTTTATGTCAATAAAAAATA
>CAZZHT010000135.1:0-2911 GCA_964653825.1 uncultured Methanosarcinales archaeon | reverse complement strand
TTCAGGAGTAGCAGAAGCATCAGAGTTAAGCTTTGAAGAACTAAAAGATGCTTTAAAGTACTTGTTTGGTGAGCAGATTAAGTCATTTCATTTTTCAAAAAGACCACTAAAATCAATTGCATTTGTCTCGGGAAGCGGAGGAGAATTTTTAGATGAAGCAATTGAGAGTGGCTACGATTGTTTTATCACGGGAGAGATGCATCACACAGATTATTATATTGCAAAGGAAGGGAATATAAATTTATTTGTCTGTGGCCATTATTCGAGTGAGACCTTGGGTATTAAAGCATTGATGAATTCAATAAAGACAAAGTATAAAATAAAATGTCACTATGTTGAAAACACTAACCCTTTTTAATAACTTAAAGAAGTATTAAAAAAATTATTAAAGAGATAATAACAGAGATATCATAAGTTTGAAATGTAAAAAAGGTAATTATAAGTTTTAAGATGTAAATATGAAAATGATTAAAATGGGACAATTAAAAGATAAAAACGAGAACGAAATTAAAAATAACGCGAGTGATTTATCTAAATCATTACCAAAAAAGCTCAGTAATTTCAAACAGTTCGATAATATAGTACTAAAATTAAAAGATTCAAGAGTTTTTAAGGGCTTATTTGTTGAAGTAAAAGAGGGATTTGTTACGATTAAGCTCAAAAATGGATACAATATAGGAATAAGAATCGATAATATCAGTGAGGTTGAGCAAGTTAATGAAAGTGAAAATAGAATAAGTTCAAATCAAAAAAATTCTGAAGGATATTCAAGAACCAAAAGGAAACAGAATGAAGGTTTATTAGAAGAGAATCGAAATTCATTAAAGTCAGATAGAGAATTAGAGCAAACAGCTTCTAAAAGAAGGAATTCAAGAAAGTCAAAGAAAAGAATACTTATCATCCATACAGGAGGAACAATTGCCTCAAAGGTTGATTATGATACGGGCGGTGTTAAAGCATTAATCACTGCAGATGAAATTCTATCAATTGTTCCAGAATTAAAAGATTTAGCAGAGATTCACACAACGTTGTTAATGAATGTTTTCTCAGAAGATCTGGAAGTAAAGCACTATAATCTTATTTTAAAGGAAATTGAGAAAAATTATGATAATTACGATGGATTCATAATAACGCATGGGACAGACACAATGCATTATACTTCGGCGGCATTAAAGTTTGCAATTGATAATCTAAGAAAACCAATAATTCTAGTAGGAGCTCAAAGATCATCAGATAGGCCTTCAACTGATTCAAGGTTGAATCTCATTTCAGCAGTTTATTTTATTGTAAATACTAATTATTATGGGGTAGGTATATGTATGCACTATAACTTAGATGATCAATTAGCGGTAGTGCTTGATGGATTCAATGCAAGAAAGATGCATAGTTCAAGAAGAGATGCATTTAAGCAAATTGGAAAGAGACCTATAGCTATTGTAGATTATTATAATCAATCAATTAGGTTTTTGACAAAAGGTCCTTATTATTTCAATGATTCAAAGAATCAAAATTCTGATCGTAAAAGAGATTATTCTAAGGATGTTGAGATTAGTGAAAATATCAATCAGGATACGAATAGGGAAATCAATGAGAGAAAAAATGAAGATAAAATTAAAATAAACTATTACAAAGAGAATCTAAAGATAGGCGTATTGTATTCACATCCATCGTTGAATCAAGAGGAACTAAAATGCTATGATAAGTTTGATGCAGTGCTTATTTTAGGTACAGGTCTGGGACATGTTTCTATAAATGAAAATCAATATTCTGAAAACGGCTCTCAGATACTAAAGCAAATTAAACAATTGATATCAAAGCACACAATAGTTGCAATGTCTCTACAAACGATTTATGGACGAGTGAATTTAAACACATATTCAACAGGCAGGATATTAAAAAGCATTGGAGTGATTGGAAATCTTACAAATATGACTCCAGAAACTGCTTACATCAAGCTCCATTATATATTGTCTAATTACAATAATCTCAAAAAGAAACTGGAAAGTCAAGAGCAGATGAGAAATAAAAGTTCTGAAAGAGAAACGAGAGAAGAAATTATTAAAGTTCTGTATGAATCTAATTTGAAGGGTGAGCAGATAGAGAGAGAATTTGAGGAGTAACCAACAGTTTGAATGATTCTAAGATTCTAAATTAGATATAATTATAACTCAGAGATAATTTGATAGAAAGTAAAAAATAGAGACAATTGGAGAGATAAAAGGGTCTTAGATTTTAAAACTAAGGGATAATAAAAATTAACACATTCTGAGAGAATCAAATCTGAAAGAGTCAAATGATAAAACAAACAATAGGTAAAAAATAGAGAGAATAAGTATTAACAAACAAATGTAAGGAGCTTAATTGACAATAAATCAAGGATAGTAAACTAAAAAAGAGTCAGAAATAAAAGTCAATGAGTGAACAAAAATATTAACAGGAATGTTAATAGAAATCCAACAATTCTGAGAAAGATTATGAAAAGAATGAGATATAAAATAATAAGAAAGCAAGAAGGTAAAAAATATAGAAGATAAACAGTTATATCACTCAAATCCAATAAAAAAAATCAGATGGACCCTTCTTAAACCCCCTAGTCCATCTGATTAATGAAAAGAAAGATTGATTCTATTTTATTAATTTAACGTTTTTTGCTCCCTTTGGTAAACTTACTAATTTAGCTCTTGCTTTTGCATCTAATTTTCTGCTTGGTAAATATCTTACCTTTACTCCGTAAACTGAGTCACCAACCTTATTTTTGTATCTAGCAGGTTTACCAACTTCTGGTTTTATTGCTCTTTCTGGTAGCTCAACGCTCTTTTTCTTCTTCTGTCCGTTTAACTCATATCTTAACATAACCTTTTTACTCATAGTTAATCACCTTATTTCTTTTCTAATATTATTAAATATTTAA
>CAZZHT010000134.1:0-2958 GCA_964653825.1 uncultured Methanosarcinales archaeon | reverse complement strand
TATTATTAATTATTGCCAATCTTCTTGAAAAGAGATACTTTAAATTCAGTTTGTAATGCTTTAATTAAACCTGTTAACCCTATTTTGACCAAAAGAAATCATTTATAAAACTTATGATAATCTTATGATAATCAGGGTTTTTATGAGATTTGAAATATCAATTTAAAAGAAGTTAACGTAGGAACTGAAAAAGTATTCTAAGATTTAATGAAATATTAAAGGGTTTAAAATTAAAAGATTAAAAGGCATGTGAAGGGTGCTGATTAGTGTGGTTATATGAAAAGCTTTTTAAATTAATAGTTTGTCCTTTTTCAAAGAAAGTTTGAAAGAGAGTATTGTTTTGGGCGAATGGCGAAGCTCGGTATCGCACCCCATTGGCTGTGGGGAGACCCCGGGTTCAAATCCCGGTTCGTCCATTTTTTATTTCTTTTAGTTTTTCATTCTAATTCTTAGTTAGTGAATTAATTTTCATGTGATTGATTAATCTTATGACAATGATAATAAAAACTAACTATTATAAACTTAGTAAACAATAAAGTGTAGTAATAATAGCAAACAATAAAATTTAGTAATAATAATGGTAGTAATTGTATAAATAATTTATAAGAGTTGTAATGTTCTTTCCACGCCAACCATAGATTGATAACTTGTTTATAATTTCATTTTCACTCTTTTGGTTTTTTATAGATGCTATTATGTACCTTAAAAGATTTGTTTTTTCAGAAGTTAAGACGTTTGGAAGTAGTTCATCGATAATCTGTTTCTGGGTCTGCATAACCGTTTCAATGTCAAATGAAATCCGCTTACGAGATTTGGGAAATGGCGGTGTCTTACTAATCCCATCGTTTAAACCGTTTGAGCTGTTTAAATTCTTTGAACCATTTGAACTGTTCGAGCTGTTTAAAATGTTCGAGTTGTTGGAATTGTTTAAATCATTCGGGTTATTTGAAAGATCTGAGTTGTTCAGCTTGTCTGAACTGTTCAAGTTGTTGGAATTGCTTGATTTATTTTGATTTTCTGAGTTTTCTATGATTTCAATGGCTTTATCAATGAGCTCATCAGACCAACCCGCATTTATGAGATTTATACGCGATGACTCAGTAGGTATATTTAATTTTAGATTTGATGTTATGTAACTGATAATGGGTCTTAATCTTGGATCATCTGATGAAATTGATTGTTTGTTTTTTATCGTTAATTTTGATGATTTGAATGGTTTAGATGATTTTGATTCTTTGATGAAAAAGAAGATAACAACAACTATTGAGACCAAAACAGCGAGAACTATTATTAATAAGAAAATTAACTGTTGAAAGTTTAGGAAACCGTTTTGAGCAACATAATCAAAATTAATAAGATTCGTGTTGCTATCATCAAAAATATCCATGTTTAATTTGACGAGTGAGATATTTTCTAGCTGATTTACACTGACTACTTTTTTGGAATGGATATTTTGAATCCTCACTGATTTGGGAACAACTATTTTTAATTTTACTGTTGAGGGAATGTTATTTTGATTTAATTCATATTTAAGAATGTTATAATTATTCTCAAGAAGGTTATCATTGATTTTATTTAGGGTTGAATCAATATAATGCTCTATGTTACTATCTGAATTGCATGTTGCGGTCTCATTTACAAAGTAAGCAATATTCTTAGCGAACACTCCATTCGGTATGAGAAGACATTCTCTACCATAATTAATAATAAAAACCATTGAGGACACTTTTAGATTGGGCTGGTCAAAGAACAAATATTTGTTTGGATTAAAACCTATTCTTGATGGATTGTATCTCGCAATTAAATTAAAATAAAACAAAGTGTCATAGGGTTTTTTGTATCCCTTAGTTACATAGACGATAGTTTTCAATCCTGTAGAGAGATAAACCTTATTGATGGTTTTTAGAATAGTTTTTCTATAAGAATCAGAGATTAATGAATAATTTCCACTGAAAGCATCCTTTTCAAATAATGGAACTGTTTTCAATTTATACGAGAGAAGAAAGTTTGAGAGTGTTAGTGTTTTTTTGTTACTTAAAGTTTGAATGTGTCTATCTGTTTTTTTGTTTTCTATTTTGAAACCGTTAATAATGGATAATAACTGTTTCTGATATGGCGTTAAGGAAACAAACCTTTTTGTTAGATTCTCATTTGCTTTTATGTCTTTAATGTAAATCAAAAGATTATAATTTTTCACTTTGTAATAAATGGAATTTTTATATTGGTATTGAAACTTCGGGTTCTTTTTATTCTGTAGATGATTTTGGAATGGGACGTTTGGGGGAAGCTATTAATATTTTGTCAGTTAGTCCAAAATTGAAGTCTGCTGGGGATTTAGCATATTCAAAGTTAAGGTTGAGTTTGAGTAAAGTAACCCATTTATTAATGGATACATCTGTTAGATATAGATATTTGAAATTCTTGATTGGTGGAGAAGATGATATAAAGATAATGATTGATTTTTTGGAACGTTTGGCGTTTTATTTCAAATGGTCAAAGGATTTGATGTTTATTAGTACAGGGATTCCGGTTTTTGTTCAGCCGGAATGGTTTTTATATTCAGCTGGTGGAAAGCAGAATTATTTAGATTCTGTGAGGGATTTATATTCTAAGATTTTATTAAACTATAAACTTCAAGGTAATGATAAGTTTGTGGGATGGTTTAAGTTTGTGGTTAGTTTGCCAATTAATAAAATGGTAGGGATTCATTAAGTTTTGATAATATGTGTATTTTATTCGTATTATACAAATAGGTATTTAGGAATAGAGGGAAATTGTTAGAATAATAAAGGAGGTTTAGAATGACAAAGCAAAGAGCTATTGATATTATGTGGAAGACAATGTTTGGGGATGGACTAACTTCTAAGCAATATAGTGAAGAAGATGTTGTGAAAGCTTTTGCAGTGATCATACGATATATGATAGAACTCAAAAAGCCTCATAGTTTTATTGGTGATA
>CAZZHT010000133.1:0-2972 GCA_964653825.1 uncultured Methanosarcinales archaeon | reverse complement strand
TAAAATTAAAGAATTAACAGGAAAGGAAGTAATTGTATGCGATGTGTGGGATGTACTAAAAACAGGAAGAATAACTCTAAACTTAACATAAGAGAATGGGAAAATAAGAAGCAAGGATAAGATATATAAATTAGGATAATAAACAAAGAGTATGCTCACAATAGTAAAACAAATATCAGATTTATGGTATAAGCTCAGTTCTTTAGTCAGAATAACAAGAAAGATTATTTTAATAAAATTGAGTCAAATAGGTCTTTCGAGGACATTGCCCTTCAGTTTGGCGATATCTATAACATACAGATGTAATTCTAAATGCAAAACCTGTGGGATATGGAAATTAAAACATAAAAATGAAATGACAACAGAACAAATAGAGGACCTGTCAAAGAGTTTGGGAACAGAGGTACTATGGTTCACTATAACTGGTGGAGAGCCCTTCTTAAGAGATGACTTAGCAGAGATAATAAAATTTCTTTGCAAATACAATAAACCTCTCGTTGTAAACATAGCAACGAACGGAACCATAGATAACATGTCGAAAGTAATCAATGATATTTTGAAAGCTTGTGACAAAAGAATAAAGTTGGTTATTAATTTTTCCATAGATGAACTTAAGAACAAATACAAGGAAGTGAGGGGAATAGATGCATGGGATAAAGTCATAAACAATTATAACAAAGTGAAGTTATTGAAGCAAAAATACAAGAATTTGTACCTTGGGGTTAATATAACAATATCTCAATACAACATCCAGAGATTTGAGAAAATTTATAATTATATAGAACAAAATCTTCAACCGGATTCTATAATAGCAGAACCAGCAATGACCAGAATATCCTTAAACAATAATAAGAAAGATTTCATGGCAGATAAAACTCTTCTTATAAAAGTGATAAAAAAACTAGTTAAAGAGGAAAGAAGAAATATAAAAATGAGAAAGAGTTTTATCAGATTTACGCGAATTATGAGATTATTTTATTATAAGGAAGTCATAAACATACTCTTAAATAAGGAGGCCAACAAATTGGCTTGCTATGCTGGTAAAGCCTACGCAGAAGTTACCGCAGACAATAAGATAACAAGGTGCGGTGCATTAAATGAGATATTAGTTGATTTAAATAAGAATAAATCAAATAATTTGAGGAGTAAATTTAATCTCAAGAGGAGATACTATTCAGACTGCCAATGCTTTATGAGTAATCCTATCTACATATCTCTGTTATTAAATGTTAAGACACTCACAAAAATAATAATTTATACTTTATTATCATATTTAAGTTAATCAGGGAATAACAAAACATTAAACTAAAAGCAAGTTAAGATGATAAAAAATAAAAGGATCAAATCTGAAAGGGAATTAATCAATTCACTGCCTGAAGGTGGATGGTCTTTTCCGAGTAAAGCAGGGATCAATAGAAAGTCAATCAGTAAGAAGAAAGATCAAATTAAGAAGAGTATACTAATTAATGCGTTAAATGAAAGACATATGACAATTATGATAAAGGAGCTCTCTAAGATTAGTAAACTCTTTCATAAAGAAGGGATTTCATTTATAGTCCTGAAGAAATTTTCATTATATAATTTAATAGGTGCAAGACAATCCGCAGATATAGATCTACTAATAAAAAAGAGAAATTTACTAAGAGCTACGAGCATTCTCAAAAAAAACAATTATTCTTACAATGAGGAAAGAAGGAATAAAGAATATTGGATAAAAAAAGGTCATCATTTACCGCTCATAAATAAACACAATCATATAAAAATTGAGCTTCATTGGAGAATCGATTTAAAATACTCTCCCTTCAAAATAAAAAACCGTGACCTTTGGAGAGATTCAATAGAACAAAATATAAAGGGATTAAGAGTTATAACATTAAGTTATGAACAGACAGTAATACACTTAGCAATTCATTCGTTATATAATCACAAAGCAATGGATATTTGGCCGGATATAAAGAGTATTTCCTTAATCATAAAGAAAATACCCCTAGATTGGGACAGGTTATGGTATTATTCAAATAGATGGAAAACAGATAATTTTGTTTATATTGCCTTGTCCTTGGCTCAAAAGGAATTCAACGTAAAATTACCTGAAGTTTACAAAAATAAACTAAATAGAAATTCCCCACAACTCTTCATATTAAAACAATTAGTAAAAATGAGAGCCTATAAAGAAGAGAAAAAAATAAACTTAATAAGTGATATTTTATGGGAAATCTTATTAACAGAAGGTTTAGTAAACAGAATAAACATAATTCAGAGAGGTTTGTATGCACTCAGCCATCCAAGCAAAAGGACAGGACAGTAAGAGTAAAAGACTAAAAAAATTACTTAATTTAGAGAGCATAGAAGTTTCACTTGTTATTATCTTATTTTCAATCTACAGATTCTTCTGGATTCATGCACTTATTGAGAGGGATGAGGGCACATTTGGATTTATTGCAAGTAATATTTTAAAACATGTCACTTCTACGTTTATAGGAAATAAAGGGCCTTTATTATATCTCATTTACACCTGCTGTTTTAAAATATTCGGTTACTCAATTATTCCTGTGAGAGTGTTGAATAATCTCTTATTCATAGGTTCCATGATCTTGTTTTATTTGTTAAGCAGAGAATTCTTTGATAAGAAAGTTTCTTTGATTTCTTTATTGTTTTATGGATTTTCTATGAATATACCTGTCTTTGAAGGACAACTTGCCCTAAGTGAATCATTTATGGTCCCATTTATAATTGCATATTTCTACACTTTAAAGAAGTACACAGAGAGGTGGGAAACGAGATATTTAATCTATTCTATAATCCTATTAAGTATCGCCACTCTGATAAGACAAACAGCCGGAATTGGAATTTTAATGATTCCCTTAATATGGTTTTACATAAGAAAAAACAAAGAAAAGAATCGCTTAAAAGGAGGACTCATACTTTCATTCGGACTTTTTACCATACTTATTTTAACGGTAATATTTATA
>CAZZHT010000132.1:0-2985 GCA_964653825.1 uncultured Methanosarcinales archaeon | reverse complement strand
ATAGTCAACTTTCGGAAAAACCTTATCCTTTATAAACTAATTCAAAAACAAATAAAATCAATTTTTTATTACTAAACAGTAACATTTAAATATAAGCTATGCAATCCCCATAGTGATGCAAAATGTCTTTATCAAAAATAATCAAGGATCTTGCAATTGTAACTCTCTCCGCAACTCTTAGTGTTGAGATTGCAACAGGTGGCTATTATATACTAGATGCTTTTTTTGCTTTTAATGGTTATTCTGATAGTGTTCAGACAAAGATAACAAAAGATTTTAAGGATGGTAAAATCTATGTTAATGTGAAAGAGGTTTCATATGGCACTGTTCCTAATAACAAGGTTGGTCTTAAACTAAATAATGGTAAATGGATTACAAGGGAAAGTGGAAATGCAACCTTTACTATAGATTGTTATAGGAATAATTTGAGGAATGGCACTAATACGATTTATACTGCTGTGTTTGATAAAAAGAAACCTGATAATTATGGTAGTTATATCAATGATTTTCGGAGTCTTACCGGTAGGGAGGTTGTGAATCATGGGAGCCCTGCATCTTTTGACATTTTTACATGGTTTCCTGTGATTAAGGTAAATAAGGTAATTAGAAGAGACGATTCTCATTTAGAAGCAATTGTTAATGTTTCTGATAAAGAGTGTGATAAAAAGTCAACGATTACAGTTGATGCGAGTAGCGATGGGTTTAAGATTGATAAGGTTAAGAGAAAGGGTTCATTAATTGATTATTTTATTAGTTTTAGAGAGAAGGATACTGGACATTTGTATATAGATGCAAAGGCATCAAATGGTTTGAAGTCACGGGCAAGGATTCCATTAAGCAAAATTAAATATAGTCAAAAAGTGAGATAATATGACATCTCTTACTGACATCATTAAAAAAGGTATATTGTACACGGGTACAACTGCTATTTTTGGTTGGCTCTTTCTAGATCTTTAATTTTTGATTTCATGTAATATCTGTGTTTGTAATGAATATATATCAATAATGACAGCACGAAAATCAATCCGGCAATGCTTAAAAGCATTATTATTCTCTGTGATTTTTTCGGAATTGTGCCTTTTATTTTGCTTTTTATTAAGGTTTCATGCGTTAAGTTCTCTGTAGCATTTTTGCTATTCTCAGCTTTTGTTGTGTTTATTTTTCTTTGTGTCTTTACCGAAGCTGCTATTTCTGTTACAACAGGGATAAAATATTGCTCTTTTCCTGAGAGGGTTGAATTTATCGGAACATAACATTCACTTCCTGTGCAATCAGCGCCCGAAAGGTCAATAATCTTCGAAAGCTCCGATGAATTCTTATTTACCACAAAAATCAATGCGATTTTTTTTATTGACACATTTGGCGAAAAGTTTTTATTAGTATTGTTTAAAAATTCTGAACGATTTATCCGTAGGATTATCTTAAATGAGGTGTTAATGCTTGAATTTCTTAATTTTGATGATACTTTTATAATGTTAAGTACGTGAGATCTCAGTATCGTTATATTTAACTCTGAAAGGCTTGTACTGTTTTTCTCGTTGTTCTGTGACAAATGTAATATATCTCTAAGATTCCCACTTTGATTTTTATATGTCTTATTCTTTATCAAAGAAGGTAAATCTTTTATTTTTGTCTTTATTGATGAGATTAGCTGAGATGATTCTTTGTTTTCACTAATGTTTGTTTCTGTAATGTTCAATGACAAAGATGTATTAAGATTTGGAATTATTATTAATCCTATATCCTTTGATATATTTGATAAAACAATCTCTGATGAATTCTTTTCGGTCTTTAGTGTTTGATTGTTATAACTAATATTATAAACAAAAGTTGACACAGAGCTGTTCTGATTCTGAGATGTTGGCACAGGCAGCAATCTACCACCGCCTCCTGATGATTCCCATCCTCTTATTGAGCTACGACTTGATGTGCTTCCCTTTTTTTCTGAATTGTTGATATATGAATTGTTGAAAGTAAGAGGAATAATAAATGTCTGATTAGTTTGGTTGACATATATTATTATATGACTGTAAAAAAGTGTCCTGTTGAATTTCTCAGGATTTGAGAATGAGATAAAGAAAAAATATGAGCTTCCAGTGAATGATGCTGAGAATGATGAGTTATGAGAATTTATTTGCATTGGTATTATTTCACCTAAATTGTTTGTAAGGTTTGTCCAGTTTATTGAGAGATTATAAGAATGACTATATTTGTCTGAGGTGTTTAGATAAAAAGTATAGTTGCTGTTATTGTATGATTTTATAAAGATTTTATCTACACTACTTTTAAGAGAAAGATTGTATGTGACAGAGTTATTGAACAATAAAGGTATCTTGATTTTCTGACCGGTTTGGGCCACATCTATTTTTATCTCACCTAAAAATATTGCTTTATGAAGGTTCAATGGGTTTCTTATAGACAGAGAAAGAGAATAAGAGTCACTGCGTATAGTTCCTTGGAAGGACGAATTTCTTGAATTGATGTAAAGAGGAATTTTCTCATTTAAAGAATCGGTTAGATTTGTCCAGCTAACGGTGAAATTTAGGGGATAGGTGTTACTCTGAACCTTACCAACAGAAAATGTATAGTTACTGTCTTTGTAAGAATTTCTGTGAATCTCTGAAACATTGCTCTGCAAAGAGAAGTTATACGCATCAGAGTTGTTGTAAGTCACGGGAATGATTAGTGTTTGACCAGTCTGAGGAACATGAATAGTGATTAAACCGGAAAAAAGAGTGTTTGGTAAAAGGAGAGGGTTTGAAAGCGAAAGGGAGAGAGAATAAGAGTCACCACTCAGAGTCACATTAAAGGAGGAATTTCTCGAGTTGAGATAAACGGGAATTGTATCACCTTCAGAATCAGTTAGATTTATCCAGCTAACAGTGAAATTAAGGTTATAATCACTGCCATCTATCGTTTTAATTGAAAAAGTATAATGACTATTCTTATATGAATCAATGTAAATCTTATCCACGCTGCTTTCAA
>CAZZHT010000131.1:0-3003 GCA_964653825.1 uncultured Methanosarcinales archaeon | reverse complement strand
ATTTTTTTATTATATCACTAATATTATCTTTTCCTTTTTATTTACTCTATATTTTGATTTATAGAGGATTTATAAAATCTCTAATCTCTATTAAATCTCTTATGAAATATGAGTATTTTATAAAATATAGTACTCGGGCTTTTAGAAAGGATAACCCATTTCATTTATAAATCTTTCTATAATTATCTCTTTATGATTTTCATTCTATAATTATCTTTTACACTTACTTTCTATCACTATTTTTTATAGCTGCTTTATTTGTAGTTACTTCATATACATCCTTTTATATAATTTACTTTCTATGGCTTTTTATGACAGTTCCAGCTCAATCTCTACTGCATTAACCTTTGACTTGGTTCACTTTCTATGGCTTTTCTTACGATAACTCCAGCTCATTATCTACTACACTAATCTTTGACTGGGTTTACTATCTATGGCCTTTTATGACTTTTTCCTATTATTTGTTGTTTTTTTCTATAATTCTCATTCTCATTCTCTTATACTCTTTTTATCATCTCTTACTGCTCTTATAGATTTTCTATAACTCTCAATCTCTAAAATCAAAACTCTTATATAATCAAAACAATCTCATTTAAACACATTATTTAGATGAGCAAAATAGATAAAACAAAGAGGGGGGATAAAACAAATAAAATAAATAGAATAAACAAAATAAACAAACGCATTAAAACTATTAAATAAATCCAAAACTATTGAAGGAAATCAAAACTCTTTAAGTACATATCTTTAACACAACATAAAATCAAATAAAAAAGTGAATTGGAATGTTACCTTATCAAGATAAATCAGGCAAAGATACGAACACAAATTCAAATATCAGAAATATTAAATCCTCTAATACTATTCATCCTAACTTAACTAACCCCAATTCTAAATACGCTAATGATGACTCCAATGTCCATCACCCTGCTACTCCTGACTCTAACCATCTTCACTCTAATATCCCCCACTTTAATATCCATCACTCTCCTACTTCTGAATCTAATTCTCTTCACTCTAACTCTCTTCACTCTGTTACTCCTGATTCTGTCAATATTAACTCAAATACAAATCAAACTAATGGATTAAGTAAAAAGAAAAAAACACTCCTAAACACATCAAGCATCAATAAAATAAAGACCATTTTAAATATCACTGATGGTTTTAAAGAGAATGAAAAACTTGTTACATCTAACAAGCACATCTATTCCTTAGTTCTTTCAAATAACCTGTATCATTACATTTCAACAGAACAAAATGGGTTTACAGAAGATACTAAAAATACTGGTTCGAATATAGAGAATCCCAATATCAAGGATCCTATTCTCAAAGAATTGCTCACTTCTGTAACCAGAGGCAACTCTAACTCTGTAACTGATACTAATGCCACAGATAATTCTAAAACTAACCACTCTGACTACATTATATACGTTGACGGAGGAAATGCTGAAATTGCTTCGGGAGATTTATGGAGTTTAAATCAACTAAGAATAGCTGTAGTTCAATTTCGCTCAAAAAAACGCATCTCTCAAACAATTAGTGAGGCCCTTGTAACTATACAGGTAGTTGATGACAAAGTTAAGTTATCTTTTATTGAGGGCAACGATGATCTTTTGTTCAATCCAATGATTATTGAAAAGAATGATTTACTCAACGAAGTAGCCATTGATTCCGATTTAAAAACCGTTTCTGTTGATGCAGTGAGGCGTTTGTTAGAATTAAAGGCAATTCGTTCTTTTGTAGAAAATAATAACATAAAAAATTCATCATTGGTCATTGATGGCTCTTTAGTGCCTCATAATTCACTTGATGTAGTCGAAATCAGTAATCTTGCAAAGCTCAGTAATGCCAATAATTGTTTCCTCAGTGGAATCAGTAAGAGTTCACAGATGCAAACAAACCAATTTAGGAATCTAAATGATACAGTGAACTACAATGCTGATAAGAACAGGTCATTTTTATTTGGTCCATTTTCCCAGTATAACGATGAATTTGGAACAAAAATCAACATTTCGATAATTAAACTTCATCCAAAGGCCGATTACAGTTTTAGATTTGATTATTTCTCTGGCTACAATATTAATCAAAACAATCTAAACAGAATGGATTCAGCATCACTTTTAGAGCAATTATCATTGCATCTGCCACAATCTATAAAAAACAAGGTAATAGAACTCTTAAATGTCAGTCGAGAACCAAGTTTTTTAGGTTACCCTTATGGTCTTATTTTTGCAGATAGGATTGCAAGAGTGAGTTATGAAGAAACCAACTTCATAAAAACAAAATTCAAATCCTTTCTTTCAAAAGAAGAACGCCAATTATTTACAAAACAGAATGCCCATTCTTTCTTAGATAACATGAGTTGAGAAGCTTTAAAGTATAGTGCCTTACATTGGTGAAATTAGTATTTACATTGATGAAATTAATACACATTAATATGATTAATAAGCATGAGAACCATATAAAAACCCTAAGAAAAGAGTATTCGCCTCCCCTTTACTGAAAACAGTTAAACCAATTAAAATGTTTACAGAAATCAAAAAATAAAAACAAATAAAAAATAAACTTCTTAATCTACATTCACATCCTTGTTATCATCTGAAATGGCTATTGTACTATTGCTATGGGCTCATTATGAAAAAATTTGAATAACTTCACTGATTACTTATAATTACTTTACTGCTTATTGCTTATAATTTTGAAAGAGTCAGTTTTTGTATGAACTTGTATTATAAACCTATAAACCTCTCTCACATAGCATAGCTCTTTATGATAAATCCTCTTCAGAAATAACAACAAAGTCCCCCATAGCTACAACTGCACTAAAAGGAATTAGAATGTTATTCTGTTTATCTTTCTCTAAATCTAATTGTTTGGTAGCAGGTGTTGGATCTGCAAGAATCAAATCAATAAGCTCCCCTGATTTTGTCTCGAAAAGAATATCACCAACCTTACCAAAATATTTTCCGGTACTGGAGACCACATTTTTTCCAATAACCTGTT
>CAZZHT010000130.1:0-3011 GCA_964653825.1 uncultured Methanosarcinales archaeon | reverse complement strand
GAACTTGCCAAAACCGTTGCAAAGAGAATTGTAAAAGCATACAAAAATGACATAAAGATGCTCAATGAGATAAAAAACATAGAAACACATGAAGACCTTTATAAAATATTCGTAAAATAAAACACATTAAGCAGATTTTCAAAAAGCAGTTATTAAAGAATCCATAAAATAAAACCGACACTAGAAAAATACTTAAACAAACAGAAACAAAAAAACAATCAAATAAAAAATAAATAAACAAAAACATAAAAAACAAAAAACCTGTGAAATGAGATGATATCAATAATAGAAGAAGCAACAATAAAACATAAAAGAGAAAAGTTAGAAAGCACAAAAAACATCAAAGAAACAACAGTAACAATCCTATCAATTCTTATATTTATATCTTTAATATTAACAACACCACAACCTGTAAATGCAAAATCATACAACATACAAAAAGTGAGTGAGTCCTACATAATATTACCCAATGGTACAATAAATGTAACAAAAAACATCACTTACAACTTTCTGGGACACTTTTCATATGCATATATTTACATACCACTAAAAAACGAGCAAACAATAACAAACATAAAAATCTCTGAAGAAACCCCCCAAATACTGAAAGAAAATCTATATAACACTACAAACAAAAAAAACAATGGAGAAACGCATACATTCAAAATAATTTGGTATTACACTGCTGATAATGAACAAAAAACCTTCATAATAAAATATACCCTGAACAAAGCAATAGAATCTTACAACGACGGTTACCTCTTTTACTGGAAAATATGGGGCGAAGGATGGAGTAAATCAGTTCCAACATTCAGAGCTTACATAAAATTCCCAAAGCCACTAGCACAGGGCTCAAAAGTAAAAATATATCCAAAAATAAATGCTCGCTACAAACTAAAAGGCGACATGCTCGAAATCAATGCAACAAACATACCGACACAAACATTCTTAGAAGCAAAGGTACTCTTCAACAAAGAAATATTAACAGGAAAAAACACAATCCAAAAAGGAGGTTCAGCATTCACTGCTTTTAAAACAAATAATTATCCTCCTAATGATTTCACATACATTAGAATCATAAAAACTCATTCAAATGAAATTATCATTATCTCATTATTCTTAATTGCTTTAATCTCAACAATACTTTTCATAATAGTATTCAAAGATTACCTAAAATACGGCAAAGACATTCACCCAAAAGACATACCATACACAAGATACATATCATATAATGATGAACCATATGTTGTAGAATTTCTAATAAGATTCAGAACAACAAACCTCTCACTAACAGCAACAATAATGAACCTAGTAAGAAAGAAATACCTAAAACTAGAACAAATAAAAAGAAAAGGCCTCATTCTAAAACATAAGGACTTCCAATTCACACTATTGAAATACGACGAGAACCTACACAACTCTGAAAAAATGTTGATTTATGAAATATTCACAGCAGAAAAAGGAATTCTTAACATAATAGAACAAGTAAATCAAATAGCAAGCATCAATCCTATGAAAAAAACATTTCACAAGATGGAAGATTTATATATCATAAACAGCTCATCAATAGGCACGAAAGTATACCTCTCAACTATAATAAAAGCATGGAAATACAGACAACCACCCATAATAAAAGAATGGACTAAATCAGTAAAAAAGGAAATAAAAAAACGCAGAGATTTATTTGATTTAAGAGGAATAAAGAAAATCAAAAAACCATTCATTATTTCAGCAACAATTATGTTAATAATTTCACTAACCACGATGTTATTAGGAGTAATAAGTAAAGATGACAACATAACAACAGTTGGACTTTTACAGATTATGGGATTTTTTATGGGAATAATAATGCTCTATCACCTTGCAGCAATGATAGTCATCAAAAGAACAGAAGAAGGAGATAAACACTTCCTTCATTGGATTGGACTAAAAAAGTTCTTTGATGACTACAACTACATGAAAGACAAGATACCCCAAGACATTGTTCTTTGGGAACAATACCTTGTTTATGCAACTGTTTTTGGCAACGCAAAAAAAGTAATAAAGACACTAAAAACATCATCACTCGCTTCAACTTATCAAAACTCAGAAATAATCGGAACTGGGCTTGTTGGCCTTGCATTATCTGGAGCACTAAATAATTTTTCTAACTCATTCAATGCAGCCACATCTGCCTCATCAAGTGGAGGTTCCACTGCTGGTGGCGGCGGAGGCGGTGGAGGTGGAGGTGGCGGAGCTGGCTAAGCTTTCTCCCAAACACAATAAAACAAAAAGATAATTATAATAAAAATCAATAAAAATTAAAAACAAAAGCAAAAATGATACTAAAACTATTAGGGTTTTTTGACCTTTTATCAGCAATTGCATTTTTACTACTACAGTTCAACATAGTCCCAATAAGATTCACCATAGCAATGGTATTATACTTAGGAACAAAAGGTTACCTTTTTAGGGCTGACTTTAATGGAATTCTGGATATTGGCTTCTCGATACTGCTATTATTATCCTTACTGGGAATAAGGAATTGGCTTATCTCCTTTGTTTGCATAGTATACATTGGACAGAGATCAATTGCATCACTATTCTAAAAAATGTCACAGACACTTCTTGCAACAAAACTTAAACAGCATAACCTTTCTTTAATTAAGTCCTTAACTAATTCTCCAACTAATTTTTTAATTAAATATTTAATCAAATAATTAATCTTAGATAACAATGCTGTAAGTATTACCACCATATATTACTATATTACTATATTACTACATTACTACATTACTACATTACTTCTTATAAAAATATTCAGAAAAAAAATAGATAAAAACAACTCCTATCAAAAACAAAGAGAACAGCAATGTTTTATATGTGAAAAAAGATACTTTTTCACTCATAAAATCAGAACCACTTAGATTCTCAACAGACCTATCAGCGAAGCTATCATTTTTACTGTATCTTTCATTGTTCTCATTATTGTCACCTTTGTCATCATTGTTATTATTAATACTTTTCATATT
>CAZZHT010000129.1:0-3027 GCA_964653825.1 uncultured Methanosarcinales archaeon | reverse complement strand
TGTTTGTTACTACATCCATCTATTATTATGTCATTCACCTTTATTACCTTTAACTCAAATGTTCACACTTATATTATGAGAATTACCGCTCTTAATTGTTTTGTCCGTGTTTATATTGCTACTATTGTTATCTTTATAACTTATATTTACCTTATTGTTCTTTCTATTTAGCAAACCATTAACATTATCAACAGATCTTCTTCTATTATCATCGTTAATCTTGCTTTCATTAAAGACCTCTCTCTTATCTGTAAATATCAGCAAACTCCCAGAATAGCTCCCGATACTACTATTTCCAAAAACAGTTATTCTAACATCTTTGCTCTCAAAAGGCCTAAAAATAACCTTTGTATCATTGATAAAACTAACATTTCCAATAAAAATAGATAACTCCGAAATATTACCTAAAATAAAAAAATGATATACTAAACTCTTATTAACATTATTTGTAATCCTTATAAATTTATAAGAATCTCCATTTGTGGGGATTGTTCCAAAATACAATGAGCTATTAGTCACTGCAAAACCTATCTTCCTACTAAGATTCGTAATTGCAATTTTCATAGGAATTTTTTTATAGATTTTACTATTTATATCCTCATTGAGAATACTATTCACATAGAGAACAATAATCAAACACGACAGTAATACAAATATAATGATAGAATAAACGATTCTTTTATTGGATATTCTGCCATTATTTCCTCTCGTCTTATTCTTTGTCCTAATATTGCTCTTTTTCTTGTCTTCCTTACTCTGTTTTACATCAGGGCCATCATTGTAATCTTTTTTTAGATAATTCATTTTATAATCTCCTCTAATTCACAACACCTTTAAAAAATCAAAACATAACAAAAAACAAAAACAAACAAAAAGTAAACTCCTCTCTTATAAATCCTTTAGGTAAAATCTTTTTATAGCTATTAACTACTCATAAATCTGAATCAACATTATCCTTCCTTCTCAGCAACAGCACCATCACAAAAACAACAGCCACTACAACCACTAGAATATTAACCATCAAAAGAGTTGACAACTGATTATTACCCTTAACCGTTCCATTAACAGCGCCAGTTATTGGGGTCAATTCATTAGTATCATAGGGAACAACCTCAATAACATACTTCTTAACAGCCCTATAGTTTGTAGGATCATTAAATAAGATTTCTAAGGTTGCATTGTACTTTCCAATTTTCAGTGATTTTGCAGTATATGTCCCAAAAAAAGTTTTTGTCTTCAAGGGATCGATTGAATCTGGAACCGTTTTTATTGTTACATTACCATTAGGTGTTTTAATTATTAAAATTGCACCAGCATCATTTATTGTTTTATACCAATCATTTTTCAGCATCACATAGAACTGTTGGATTTTCCCCTGTGTGAATTTTGTTTTCATATTAACAACCTTAATGTCTTTCCTTGCAATAACTATACCAAACTGTTTTTTTCTCTCTTTATTCTCATAATGTAAATTGGCAAGAACCTTACAGTATCCTGCATTTGTCTTACCAATTTTTACATTAGTATTGAATGAAGCACTTGAACCAGCAAAGATTGTTTTCTTATTACTTTTGAATGGAACATTAAGATCGTTACAATTTATAACCCCGTCAACGTATGCATCTTTAACATCATCTGTTCCTAATGATTTTACACCAACGACTAAAGTTATATTTTGATTCAATGGTGCAGGCATAGGTGAATAAGAGAATCCATCAATCACAGCATACTCTCCAGGATATGGAACAAAAATACAGTACTGATAAACAAGACTCAGCTGTGCAGTAATCGTGCCTTTCTTATGAGGCCTAATGCTCTTAATTGTAATGGGATAACATGTAGTGCCGTATCCTATAGTTTTTGGATGAACTATTTTATAATTAATACTCATTCTATTACCATTACTCAAGCTAATATTTTCTGCCTTTGTAACAAAGCTAAAGGCCTTTGATGGCATAATTGTAATTTTTAATGGCACTCCATCATTGTTAGCAATCATAAAACCCCCACTATCAGTTTTTCCAGGGTGAAAATCAACAACCCTCTTTGCAGGGCTTATTGCCAATCCCTTAACAGAGTAACTATTAAGGAGTGTTGCCGTAATTAAAATCAAAAGAGCAAACACAAATACATAGTATTTGACATGATATTTGAAATTATTAAATGGATTGTTCTTACCTTTACCAACATTAGCACCAATATTGCCTTTTATGATTTTCTTACTTTTAATATTGTTAATATCCCTACTGATGTTGTTGATATTATTACTCTTGCCATCAAATCCAATATTTTCCTTATCAGTATCTTTTATGATTTCCATGATTAATCACCTTATCAATTACTTTTGAAATCATCCCTTACTATAATATATGTCTAATCATATAAATAGTTATATATTGCTTGTGTTATAAATACTCATTATCAGATATGGTTAATTATATATGAGGTGATATATATAACACAATACATAATATATCCTATATTTGTAAATTATTATCTTGTCTTGATTATCCTTTTTTCTTAGTCACAAACAACATTTACTCCAATGCTAATTAATCAACACAACGTTAACATCATATAGCACAATCTTATTTGTTTTCATACTATTTTTATACTTTTTGTTTAGTAACCTTTTGTCATTTTAATTTTTTCTATTTTAATCCTTTTTCATATACTTTATATGATTACTCTCTATTTTCCTCATGCTTTCTATTTTTATTGACTAAAGCTTATTCTAATCTATTTTTTCTAATCGACCTTTACTTACCTTTATTGCTATCAAACAACAGAGATAAAGTGATTTTTTTACTAGATTCTACTGCTGGTTGATTGAACGGATCAACTCCTCTGTACAAAGCCGAATAATAACTAAAATAATAGAAAAACATCAATAGATTAACAGCATCGTAATAAAAGCAATCATCCCACCGATCTCTCTGATTTACCGTACAATCAAACTCAATACTACTAACATGTTTACCATCCTTAATAGCAGCATCTCTCGTTCCAACAAACTCATAGAACATA
>CAZZHT010000128.1:0-3050 GCA_964653825.1 uncultured Methanosarcinales archaeon | reverse complement strand
TACATAAGATATTTGAATTTTGTTTAATTTTGTTTTTTTGACTATACTAAGAAGCACAAAACAAAAACATTTAAATAATCTTTTTTAATTCAAATATAAATAATAACTACTTATCGTATTTAGTGATTAGATTTATATTGACAATTAAACTATACTGATAATTAAACTATTTAAATGCCTATCTTTGAAGGTGCTAAAATGAACAATGAAACTGAAGTTACAAATTTAAGAGAATCCAATGAAAACACTGAAAGAAACAAACAATCTCAAACAGTTGAACTTCCTAAGTTTGTTCCAGAGGGCTATGAAAAAAAATGGCAAGAATTTTGGGAAGACCATGAGATTTATCATTTTGATTTTAACTCAGAAAAACCTGTTTTCTCTATAGATACACCACCACCCACGGTTTCTGGAAAGATTCATATCGGACATGCAATGGCATATTCTCAGACCGATTTCGTCGCAAGGTATAAAAGAATGAATGGTTATAATGTCTTCTATCCCTTTGGTTTTGACGATAATGGATTGGCCACCGAGCGGTTTGTCGAGAAAAAGAACAAAGTGAGAGCTAAATCTTTAAAACGAACTGAGTTTACACAACTCTGTTTGGAGACAACCAAGGAAGTTGAAAAGGAATTAAAAGCCATTGCAAAAAGCTTTGGAATATCGCCTGATTGGAATCTCTATTATTCAACAATAAATGAGAAATTTAGGAAACTCTCTCAGCTTTCGTTTATTGAACTGTATGAAAAAGGCAGAGAATATCGAAAAGAAGCTCCAGTCCTTTGGTGTCCACATTGTCAAACTGCTATTGCACAGGTAGAAATGGAAGACAAAGTAGTTCCAACACTGTTTAATAATATCATATTCAAAGTTGATGGTATGGATGATCTGATAATCTCAACAACGAGACCAGAGTTGCTACCTGCTTGTGTATCTATTTTTGTTCATCCCAATGATAAGCGTTATAAGGGATACATAGGTAAAGAAGCAACTGTACCACTATTTAATTACAAGGTAAAAATAATGAGTGACTCAAAGGTTGACCCTACTAAAGGTAGTGGGGTTGTGATGTGTTGTACCTTCGGTGATCAGACAGATATGGAATGGTATCAAAAGTATAACCTTGATTTAAGAGAGGGTATTCTTTCAAATGGTCGAATGAGTAATATCTGTGGGCCATATGCTGGAATGACAACAAAAGAAGCAAGAGAGGCCGTAATCAATGATTTAAAAGAAAAGGGAATCTTGGTTTCACAGAAAAAGATTATGCATAGCATTCATGTCCATGAGAGATGTGGTCATGAAATTGAAATTATAAATACAAAACAGTGGTTCGTAAAATACCTTGATTTGAAAGATAAATTCTTTGAATTAGGAGCACAGTTAAAATGGCACCCTGAATTCATGAAGCATCGTTATGACAATTGGGTAAAAGGATTGTCTTGGGATTGGTGTATATCAAGACAGAGGTTCTTTGGTGTGCCTTTTCCAGTATGGTATTGTAAAAACTGCGGAAAACCCATTCTTGCTAAAAAAGATCAACTTCCAGTAGACCCCTTGGTTGACAAACCTCCTGTTGATAAATGTCCTTATTGTGGTTCTACCGAGTTTGTTCCAGAAAAAGATGTTATGGACACTTGGGCAACCAGTTCTTTAACCCCTCTAATTATGAGCGGATGGCAGCAGAATGAAGAAGCATTTAAGAAATTGTTTCCAATGTCTTTACGACCAAATGGGCATGATATTATTAGTTTCTGGTTGTTTAATTCAATCGTCAAGTCCTACCTTCACACAGGTAAACTTCCATGGAAAGAAGCAATGATAAATGGATTTGTTCTTGATTCGCATGGAGAGAAGATGTCAAAATCGAAAGGAAACATATCTGATCCAAAGGATATTATCAAGCAGTACTCTGCAGATATTCTTAGATACTGGGCTGTTTCAAACAAATTTGGAGATGATCTTTCTCTAAATGAAAAGGAATTCAAAAGAGGCAGAAAATTCATAAATAAATTGTGGAATGCATCAAGGTTTGCCCTATCTTTTATGAAAGAATACAGAAAGAGTGATTTTGACTTTAATGAATTGTCGACTCTTAATAAATGGATATTAAGTTCACTGAATCTTGTGATAAAGGACGCAACAGAACACATGGAAAATTATGAATTTTCCAAAGCAAAGGCATCTATTGAGAGTTTCTTTTGGCATGATTTCTGTGACAACTATCTCGAAATTGTTAAGGGTATTTTATATTCAAAAGAGAATCATGAGGAAAAGGAAATTGAGGGGACCTATTATACTCTTTATTTAGTGACTTATACCATCTTAAAACTCTTTGCTCCATTTGTTCCACATATTACTGAAGAAATCTATCAATTGTTCTTCAGATTATATGAAGATAAGGAGAGCATACACCTTCAACAATGGCCTAAATATGATGAGAAAACATATGACCTCGAATCCCTAAATAAAGGAGACATCGCTATTGAAGTTATTGGTCTGATTAGAAAGTACAAGGCCAACAACCATTTCTCAATGAAAGAACCAATCAAAAGAGTTACAATTTATACAAAAGATAAAAACTACATCAATTACCTAAGAGAAGGTTTATTAAATGAGGTTTTAGCTACAACCCATGTTGCTGAAATTAACTTTGATGAAGCTTCAATTGATACTATTAAAGAATCATTGGCCAAAAAATCACAACCAGAGTCAGAACAAACAGAACCAAAAGATATTAATCAGGCCTCTAGTGAGATTATTGAGAGTGATACTTACGATTTAGGAATCTTAGTTGAAAAGTAAAAAGTGAATTAATGTAATTGATAAATAAGCATAATTGACAAAGAGTATGAGCCTTTAGTCGTAAGGAAAATACTTTATAAAAAAATGATTTTGAGTAATAACTTATAAGCAATAAAATAAATTTAAGAAAGAAAATCAAAGAAATAAAATATATTTCTATGCTTGTAATGTTTTTCATAATGTCTTTTAGAAACTCACTCCAATGCATCCTTGTATAGAAATAACCTAAAATAACCATATAA
>CAZZHT010000127.1:1552-3054 GCA_964653825.1 uncultured Methanosarcinales archaeon | reverse complement strand
AAGCTTTCATAGAGTCTTTTATTCTTTTATTATATCTATTTGTTCCTAATCTCTGCCAAGTGAATACAAAGAGGAAATTGTGGCAATATGAAATGTGGGATATGAAATAAGAAATAACAAAGTGTTGAATGTTAAATGTTAAAAGATTAAAGATTAAAATCATCATAGCAATAAAGGTATTATAAAAGAGAATATTATAAGAAGCAAATAAGATAGAGGTATTTAATAAAGGCAGGACTAAATCATAAGAATAAGCGTAGTGTAAAAGATAGTATAATTAAAAGCAGAATTAAAAACATGATTCGAAGTATGATTAAAAATATAATTAAAAATATAACGATAAGAAAACAATAAAAGTAACACAACGATGAAGATAAGGCAAGAGATACTAATAGAAATTAAGGATAAACAAGAAAAATCATACTTCATCAGTACGCCAATAGGGTTTAATTTGAATCTTGCTAATATCAATATTATTGTATTTCTTTTTATCTTTTAGATACTCTGATAAACCCAACCAGGCAATCATAGCACCGTTATCAGTGTTAAATTCATTTGGTAGGGTATAGCAGGTGTAACCATTGTCATCACACATCTGCTTAGCCATTTCCTGTAAACGCTTATTACAGGCAACACCGCCACCTAAGAGTAGTTCTGTTTTGTTGCAGTGAGCAAGAGCTCTCTCGCTAGCTTCTATTAACATCGCAAAAACGGTTTCCTGTAAGGAATAACAGAGGTCCTCTTTTGAGACACCTTTTTTTAGCTTCTGTTTTATGTTTGTTAATATTCCTCCAAAAGAAAAATCCATTCCCTTGACCACATAGGGAATCTCAATGTATTTCTTACCTTTCTTGGCAAGTTCTGCTATTTTTGGTCCACCTGGGAATCCAATGTTAAGTTCCCTTGCAAAGTTGTCAAGCATGTTTCCAATTCCCATATCAAGGGTTTCACCAAATATCCTGTATTTACCATTCTCGAAGGCAATTATTTGAGTATTAGCTCCAGACACATAGAGTAATATGGGATCCTTTGCTTTAGTTAACATCTTGCCAATTTCTAAATGAGCAATGCAATGATTCACACCAATTAAAGGTCTTTTCAACAGCATTGATAGAGTTTTTGCTACGATTTCTCCAATTCTAAGAGCAGAACCAATTCCAGGCCCCTGAGAAAAGGAAATTATATCAATTTGATTTAGTTTTATTTTAGCTGTTTCAAGGGCTTTCTTTATAACCTTATCAAAGGTCTTTATGTGGTGCTCTGCTAGTTCAGATGGTTTCATACCCCCGCTTTTAGTTGTATAACTATCCTTAACATTAGCTAAAACCTTTCTTTTATCATTAACTATACCTATGCCAAAGGTGTGAGCAGTTGTTTCAATACCAAGAGATATCATTTTTATCATATGTGGGTCTATGAAATATGAGATATGAAATTAGATTTAAAACCTGTTTATTTAAGGAAAGTAGAAGAATTAATTAATTTTTGTTTTTTAGAAAGTA
>CAZZHT010000127.1:0-1452 GCA_964653825.1 uncultured Methanosarcinales archaeon | reverse complement strand
GTACAAAAGATAGAGACCTAATAAGTTACAGAGATGACTCTGTTATAGAACAAACAACATAACGCAGATTTAAAAAGAAATTAGAGTAAAAATTATGTTAATTAGGATTATAAGTTCATTATGTTATAACCTGCTGCCTTTGTTAATCTATTCATTACTGCAAGACCTATGCCTTTACTTTTTATACCCTGAGTTATGATTACATCAACATTTTCACGGTCAAATTCTCTTAGGGCTGCAAACAAAAGGTGAGCTGCATCTCGGGGTTTTTTATATCTTATTATAACACAGTTATCATTATCAAATTTAAGGTTTGTGAATATTCCAATTTTCTTGGACAAGCCCACATATTGATGAATAAGCTGTCTCGTAGTTTCAATAATTTTCTTTTTATTATCAGAGTTTATTATTATTATCTGAGCTTTTGGAGCATAATGCTTGTATTTCATCCCAGGTGATGAGGGTCTCTTTATATCAACTAAACTCATAATGCTCGGATGTACCTGTGTGTGCTTGTTTACCTTTCTAAGATCTTCAAGAGTTATTCCCCCAGGTCTTAGAAGCATGGGGGTATCATGCGTTATATCTACCACAGTAGATTCAAGGCCTACATAACTTTCCCCACCATCAATGATACAATCAACCCTACCAAAAAGATCATGGATAACATGCTCTGCTCTTGTAGGACTAGGTTTTCCAGAGAGGTTGGCGCTTGGTGCAGCAATGGGATAAGATTGTCGTATTAATTCTTTTGCGATTGGATGGCTAGGCATTCTAATTGCGACAGTATCTAAACCAGCTGTTACAACTGATGGAATTTTATAATTCTTTTTGAAAATAAGGGTTAAAGGTCCTGGCCAAAATTTTCTTATAAATTGCTTAGCAACAGGAGGCACTTCCATTACTAAATCATAGAGCATTTCCATATTAGAAATATGAACTATCAAAGGATTATCCTGGGGCCTACCTTTTGCAACAAATATTTTTGAGACAGCATAAGCGTTTAAAGCAGATGCCCCCAGGCCATAAACAGTTTCAGTAGGAAAAGCTACTAATCCACCCTCCTTGATAATTGTTGCAGGTTTCTCCAAATCAGAGGCCTTGAAGTTCTCTGGATTAATTTTAATAACAATAGTATCTATTTTTTTAATAGCATCTGTCTTTTTACTTTGGTTATCATCATTAGCTTCTGTTTCATCATTATGATTGCCTTCTTTTTTAGAATTTGTATCACTTTTGCTCTTATTGATTAACTCTCTATCTTTATTGGTTAAGCTTGCTTTTTCATTACTCTTTGAGTCACCAGAATTATTTTCAGAATTATTTTCAGAGTTGCTTTCGGGATTACTTCTAGAATTATCTTTAGAACTACTTCCAGAATTTCTTTCAAAATTACCTTCTGAATGTTTTTCAGAATAGCTTGTGTCTTTTACTTCCTTTTTATTATTTATC
>CAZZHT010000126.1:0-3113 GCA_964653825.1 uncultured Methanosarcinales archaeon | reverse complement strand
AATAATAAGACAATAATAAACGACAATAAAACATTAATCAAATAAAAATCAAGTAGCAATAATGATATAAATTAATCATACCAAAATAATGATATAAGCACCATTTAATAATATTTGGTGATATATTTGATGATTTTCAATAATATTTAATAGCATAACGATTTAATGATTTAATAGTTTAATGATTTAATGGTTTAACGATTCAGTATTCTTATAAGCACCATAAGATAATATAAGATAACACAAGACAATCAATTTACAATCTATAGTTTATCGTTTAGAGTTTATCATTTATAATCTAATTAATCAAATTTATAATTCATATTTCTGAAATCAAATCCTTAAAGTTGGAGTTGAGTTATTAAAGCAAACTTTTAAAAAATGTAAAATACAAAGCATCCATATTTGAAAAAACTAAAAAATTTATAAAACCTTTGATTCACACAAGATAAAAAAGCAGAGAATAGTTAAAAAACGCATGAAAACAAATAAAAGAAACAGAATAAAACTCAACAAAAGAAAAAACCAAATGTAATAAAGAACATTAATAAAAAATAACATCGATGAGGTAAATAAATTGAATCAAAAGAATCAGATAAATAATAGTCAAAACAAAACCAATGAAGAATTTAATGATTTCATAGGTAACATAAAAAATAAACTTAAAAAGATAAGTACTAATGAATTTATAATCCCAAAGGAAACAAGAAAGGGTATGAAAGTGGATGCTAAGATATTCGCATCAGATGAAATAATAAGCACTGTCGAACCTCAAGCGTTATGGCAGTTAACAAATGCAGCACTAATGCCAGGAATTGTAGAACCTGTGATAGCTATGCCCGATATTCACTGGGGGTACGGAGTTCCTATTGGGACTGTTGCTGCCTTTAAAAAAGATGAAGGGATTATTAGTTCTGGAATGGTTGGCTTTGACATAAACTGTGGCATAACCCTTATAAAGAGTAATATAAGATATAATGAAATAGAGAGCAGATTAAAAGAGATTTCAGAAGCCCTGTTTAAATCAATACCCGCCGGGGTTGGATCCAAATCAAAGATGAGACTAAGTGAACAAGAGATAGATGAAATTATGATTGATGGCATTAACTGGGTGATGAAAAAACAAAATCTCGAAGAAGATTCAAAATCATATGAAGACAGGGGCAGAATAGAAGGTGCAGATCCAACAAAAGTTTCAAAAGAAGCAAAGAAGAGAGGCATGAAAGAACTTGGGACCCTCGGTGCAGGCAATCACTTCCTTGAAGTTCAAAAAGTAGATGAAATCTATGATAAGAAACTCGCAGATAAATATGGACTATTTGAGAATCAGATAATGGTTATGATTCACACAGGATCAAGGGGTTTTGGACATCAAATAGCTACTGATTATCTACAAATTCACTCCAAAGCAGCAGAAAAATACAATCTAAAAAGTCCAGACCCTCAATTAAGCTATGTTCCATTCAACTCAAAAGAAGGCCAAGATTACTACAAAGCCATGAAATGTGCTGCAAACTATTCCTTTGCAAATAAACTAATGCTTACAAGTTACCTAATAGATACCTTTGAAAAGTTATTCGGTGTATCCAATAGAGTCCTACAATTTAAAACAGTATATTGCATAGCTCACAATATCTGCAAATTAGAAAAGTATGATTCTAAAGATGGAACAAAAGAACTGATAGTACATAGGAAAGGAGCTACAAGGTCTTTTCCTAACACCCCAGTGATATTAGCGGGATCAATGGGCACATCGTCTTATCTATTAGAGGGTACAGAGAATGCCCTTGAAAAGAGTTTTGGAAGTGCAGCTCATGGTGCAGGGAGATCAATGTCACGACACAGGGCATTAAGAGAGATTACAAGAGAATCAATCAATGAAAAATTAAAATCCAACCAGATTATTGTAAAGACAAACTCTAAAAACACTCTAATAGAAGAAGCTCCTGATGTATATAAAAACATAGATGCCGTTGTAGAGGTAATAACAAAAAGCAAATTATCAAAAAAAATTGCAAGAATGTCCCCTCTAATTGTTATCAAAGGATAATTATTAAAGGATAAAAATTATAGGATAAAACATCACAAACAGCAAACAACAAGTAAACACAAATAATTAAATAAAAATGATTAATAAAAAATATTAATCAAACAGCAAATAACAGAAATAAAAATTATAAGTAGATAATAAAGTAGATAATGAATAAACAGCAGATAAGTTGAAAATAAGTTACATATAAATCGTAAATAAACCACAAAACCATAAGTTATCACAGAAAATAACCTATAATACAAATAAACACATAAGCAAACGCATAGATAAGTTAACATAAGTAATGATAGTATTGGTATCATATTTTAGCATTACATAACGATGTTGAATAAATATAATAATATTAATATAATAATCTTGAATGAGTAACTTACAAATCTTAGTTAATGAGGTGCATACAATAAAATGGAGGATGATAAAGAAAGTTTCTTGGAAAGGTATAAGGATTACCATGTCATTGGATTGAGAGAAAGGATAAAATTATATGGAAATGAAAACAAAAAAATACAACTCATTGCAAAGATTGATACAGGAGCAAAAAGTAGTTCAATTGATATAAAAACAGCAAGTGAATTAAAGTGGGGTCCATTGATAAAAACAGTAATTATTAAATCAGCAAATGGGATAAACAGAAGAGCAGTTGTTAATGGTACAATCGAAATAAATGGAGTAAAAATAACCAGTCCATTTACACTCTCAAACAGATCCCACATGAAATACAAGGTAATTATAGGTAAAGAGACACTAAAGAAAGGGAAATTTATAATTGATATTTCTAAAGGCGATAAACAAGATAAAGAGCAGGAGAATAACATGCTCTCGGTCTCACAGAACTCATCGTATAAAGACAAATGAAAGAAAATAAAGACAAATTTTATAAAGAAGGCCTCTTTTTTAATCTGCTGAATTTATTGAATTTAAACTAAAAGTATATCGCAGGAATACTTAGTATATTTTTAGTAGATTTAATATCTCATACGTTTTTATATAATGCTATCAATTAGGATATAATATTATTAGCTAAAGAATAAGAGGGTCCAGAAAATGAGTGAAGAAGATT
>CAZZHT010000125.1:0-3150 GCA_964653825.1 uncultured Methanosarcinales archaeon | reverse complement strand
TTATATCACAACATAATGAATTACAGTAGCACATAATATAAAATATAATTGTAAAATAACTTATAATAGCAATATCTCTAAAAGGTAAGTGGTTCCTTTTAAAAAGTTTTTTATTTGTGGTTTCTGGGTTTGTAACCTCTTTCGAAAGTAAATGTTTAGAAAAGGGGGTCTATGCCTGGGAAGGCGCCTTCAATCTATGACTTTAAACTATGGTCCCCAAGCTTATATTTTATAGTGTTGTATTGATGTATTAACTTGCTGAGTTTTTCAGATTCTATTAAATTATGATGTTCTTGATAAATACTAATTGCTTTTCCAAGGTATTTCTTGGCTTTCTTTAACATTATTCTTTTCTTATCAATATGATTAGAGTTCATAATGTAAATGTTACTTATCCTTGAATAAACTTTTACAAGATTAGTCTCATCAATACCTCCAACTCTTATTGCCCTTTCTCCATAAGCAATGGTTTTCTTAAACCATTCGTTTTTCTGTTTTATAATGCTTTTTAAATTGCCTTTATTTGTTGAGTTACTCTCTCTCGATTTGATACTCTTGTATTTTGTAAGATAATGAAAACCCAATTCTTCACTTAACACCATCATAGCATAGAATGTATTAAATATGAATTTTTTTGAAGATAAACTATTGGGAAGAAGTGTAAGATCTAATATCCTATGTTGATAGTTAACTGAATCAAGATCATATTTTTCATTATTACTTATTTTAAACAGAATATTTGACATATTACTCATCATTATTAAATAGTTCTGACGAATTGGAATTGAGTGATGTTTCATGATACTATCAATAGTTTTTAGGGTTTCATATGATTTATTATACTTTTTAAAGAGATCGTCGTTTAAGAATGAGTTATCATGAGAAGAAATATAACCAGATGATATCTTTGAATTCTCATTTTTTATCAGGGAGTATAAGGCATAAGTCATATTGTTCGATGAGATTATAATATTTTGATCGATGAATGGATAATTCTTGCTTTCCAATATGATTTCTAGATTAGATTTACTATCTTTACTATTTTTAATATTAGCACCATGATCATTACTATGATTATTAGTACGATTAATATCATTAGCTTCATCAAAGTGATTTGTATTTATTTTATAGTTTGAATTACCTTTCTCAAATTCTTTTAGGTTTTCTAATTTATCTATGACCTCCATAAATGACACATAGGTACTAATTTTTGTAGTTAAATCAGAATTTGGAGTTTTTTTGAATTTCTCACTGAGCAAAAGCTCTTTGAGTCTATTTATTGCAACCTTTGAATAAGAATCCAAGAGGTATCTCTTGAGTTCTAATTTATCTAATCTATCTGAGGATTCATCTAATAATTTTCTTTGAATTGAATTATTCTTACCATATACGTTACGATACAGTCTGTAATTTGTTCTTATTGTACGAAAAATGATGCTATAATGGTCCTTAATTGCTTTTACAGAATCTATTTTTTTGATTGAAGATAGTGCTTTCTCAAATTGATATTTGGCGTTTAGAAGAGAGTTTTTCATTTCACTTTCATCGTCAGTGTAGTATGACAAAAGGTAGGCTATTTGAGCTGAATGATTGTAGAAGTGAGTTGTCATTATTGAAAGACGCCTGTATTTTTGATATGTCAAAACATTCTCTGTTTTCGGATCATTAATAAGAGATTCTGATACTTTTGCTCCATCAAGGTTTGCCACATAAGAGATCTTCATAAATTCTTTTAACTTTTCATTATCGCAATTTAAGTGATACTCATTATCATTAGCTATTGATGTTGTTTCACCATTGATTATATTTACAGATTCTTTGGTTAGAATTTTCCATAGCACAAGATTGGATAAAAAATGATTTATATCTGATGGAGAATAGTTTTTTTGCGTAATATCTAATGTATTAATAAGGTAAGGATTTGAAGCATCATCAAGGACGGATGCTCTTTTATCACTCCAATCATAAAGTACACTCTCAATTGATCTCAACGATGGAATCTTCTGTGAGACTGTTGTCTGTCTTAGACTCTTTCGATTTTGATCGATGAAATCAAAGAGAATTTCCGAGAGTGTTTTACTTTCAGGATTTTCACTGATTTCAGATGATTTCAAGGCCTTGATTTCAGATGATCTTTTGCTTAACATAAAAGGAGTGATTGTGTAGCCAATATATATTTCTTTTGTTTTTGTTGTTACTGTTAAGTTAAATTTAATAACCTGCTTGATAATTTGATTTTCATGATTTCCATAATTGGATAATCTAAGTTAATCATAATGTAATTAATTATCTGTAAAGTTAACAGTTAATATTTATGCTTCCACCAGTTAATCTTTACTTTAAATAATTCGTTTAAGGTTTTGAAATAATCACTGGGTCTCACTTTACTGAGTTTATCGTTTTCCCAATGGACGCCAACTTCCTTGATTTTATAACCTAATTTGTTGGCAAGAAAAAGAATCTCAAAATCCCATCCAAAACGGTTTATCTTTGCCTTTCTAAAAATCTCCTTTGATTTTTTTGAGAATAGTTTAAAACCACACTGAGTGTCATCAATTTTTAATCCTAAAAATAATTTAATTAGCTTATTCCCTATTTCACCTAATAAAACCTTGATTGGATTCTGTTTTTTTGTAACATCTGCATTGATTGCTCTTCTCGAGCCAATAATGATGTTATAATCATTAATATATTTTTTTAGTTTGAGAAAGTCATTCAGAGGAGTTGAAAGATCAACGTCAGTCACAAGAATATAATCAGAATTAGAGTTTAGGATGCCTTGTCTCACTGCATAACCTTTCCCCAGATTCTTTTGATATGATATAATTTTTACAAAGGCATACTTTTTTTTAATATCTTCAAGAATACTTAAGGTTGAATCAGTAGAACCATCGTTCACAAAGATTAACTCATTGAATTGATGTGTTTTTCTGAAATTAAGCATTTCTTCAATGGTTTTTGGAATTCTCTTTTCTTCGTTATAGCAGGGTATAACCATGCAGAAGCTAGTTTCTTTACTCATAGTATTTTTTAGTTGAAAGTAAATGATTTATAAAAATTTCCTTTTTTGAGATTACTCGTTTTCTCTTTTTTAGTTGTAAAGAAAATGTAAAACAAGTGTAAATAAGGGTTCAAAAGAGATAAAAAACG
>CAZZHT010000124.1:0-3163 GCA_964653825.1 uncultured Methanosarcinales archaeon | reverse complement strand
TATACTTCAGAATTCAATAGGTATATATCCTTTGATAGATATCCAACGAATCCTGCTTGGTGACCCCCAGAATGCATCTCATGTAACTTACAACTTTTTGAAGTTATATTATCCTGATTAATTTTTTGATTCGTTTAAGTTGATGGTGTTTAATGTAATAGTATTTAAATTACTAGGAATTAAGGTTAAAGCTTTAAGGGGTTTAAAATAGTGTTTAGGTAATAATAGTATTTAAATTACTGATTTTAAAATAACTAATTTTAAATTATGATGTTTGAGTTCATTATTGCACTGATATTACTATTGCTTTTGTAATTTCTAACAGTTTAGTTGGGCTTATTTCAAAAACAGCATGAGGGTTTCCTGCTGCACTCCAAATTTCATCATAGTTTAAAAGGTCTCTATCAATATATGTTTTTATCTCCTTTCTGTGTCCAAAAGGAGGTACACCTCCTATTGCAAATCCTGTTTCTAACTTGACAAATTTGGGATTGGCTTTTTTAATTTGATGACCTATTATTTGTGATACCTTTTCTTCGTTTACTCTGTTGTTCCCACTTGTGATTATGAGAACTGCTTCGTTTGTATCTTCTGTCATAAATACTAGTGACTTTGCTATTTGGCCTATGCTGCAACCTATTGCATTTGCAGCATCCTTTGAGGTCCTTGTGCTTTCACTCATTTCAATTATATTTGTTTTTATATTCGTTTTATCTAGCTCTTCTTTAAATCTCTTTGCACTCGAACTTATTTTCTTTGAAATGTTATTACTTGAAATGTTGTTGTTCGAAATGTTCTTATTTGAAATATTTTCCATCTGAGTTTCGTATGTATCTTTCTTCTTTTCATATGCATCCTTATTGGAAGCTCTAGTTTTTTCCATTTTCTGACTCACCTGTGTGAAAGGATATTACTGAAAAAGGGGTATCTGGAAATCTCTCAAATAATTTTCTGATTTCCGAAATGCTTTTTTTATCAATTTCAATACCAAACCATTTTAGTTTGTTAAAGGTAAATTCAATATCTGATGTATTCTGGGCTTCTGATGTATTATTATTTTTATTGTTTATTGTAGATTCTGTAGATGTCTTAAGGTTTAGATTTACTGTAGATTTTATTGTAGGTATTTTAGGGGTTACTATATTTTTCAAGTGTGCATATAACTCAATCTCCTTATTTAAAGATTTTCTGAATCCAAAAATGACTTTGTGTTTATATAATATTTTATCCTTGTATCCTTTATTATCTTTATTATCTTTATTATCTTTATTGTCTTCATGTGTTGTATTAATGTCTTTGATTTCACTTTTAATTTTATTATTGGTGAGTTTACTTTTGCTTATGATTTTACTTTTGTTAGTTATGTTACTCAAATTAATGATATTTCCATTGTTAAGGATATCAATATTGTTGAGCCACTGAGAAAGTAGGAGAATTGCTGTTTCTTCTGCTGAAAAAGGTAAGATATACACATTAGAATATTCAGCGGGGTTACTAGTTAAAGTTGGTGTTCCTCCTGTTGATAATAAAGAAAAATCTAAGTGAGATTGGCCTATTAGTGAGTTTGTTAGTGGGTCTATTAGTGAGTTTATGTTGACTACTTTTAGTGGTATCCTTCGTTTCTGAGTGATTTTATTCATTAGATGAATTAATACCTGTGATGATAAATCATTGAAATCAATTACTATAAAAGGAGTTGAATTTGGTAAGATTGCATTCGCTTGCCTACTGTTTGTATCTTTTATATGATTTATTGCCTTTGTTTGATTTGTGCTATTCGTTTGTTTTGTTTTATTTGTTTCTTTTACTCGATGAGCTAATGAAAAAAAGGATTGCTCCCTTAGTGATTTTTTTACTTGATTTTCAAAGAATGAGAGAAAACATGGCCCACAAAAGTGTCCTTCCATATATGGAGGTGAGTAAATTGCTTCTCTTTTATGACATTTTGTGCATAACATTTATAACACATTTGTAATGAATTTATAAATAAAATTATCTTTTTCGAAAATTGTCTATTTCATATGGGAATTTTAACTATTTAACTAAATGAGATTTTTAACCAATATTGGGTTAACCTATATAGGACAATTCATTCGGAGTAGGCATACTATTATTGTTTTTTGGAATGATTTTAAGTAGCTCTTCTTTACTTTTGTTTTTTAATTTACCCTTCGAGTTGTTTTTAAACATCTTATCATAGTCATTGAGATTTGTTTTGAAATTAAAGACCCCTGATAAGAAGAGAATCATGTTTCTTGCTTCTCTGATTCCAAAGTAGAATGGATTGTTCACGGTTTCAGTGAGCAGGATTGCATTTGATATTTTATACCTGTCTGCAATTGCTGGGACAAGGCCGGTTAATCCGACAATTGGACCAACAAATCCAAATAGTTCGGTGCTGAACTCAAGTTTGTCTTCTGATTGTGATTGGGTTTTTTCATCACTGTTTTTAGAGCTTTCTTTTTTTGAATCAATCTTTTTAATTTTTTTGTTAGCAACTTTTGAGTTTGTTGCTTTTGTGGTCTTCTGTTGCTTCCTGTGGTCTTTACTGGATTCTTGTCTGTCTTTAATCATCTTTTTGAAGTCATTAATGTTCTTTCTATTTGTCGAGGTTATGAATATTCTTGGTTTTTCAACAGGATTTGCAAGACCAATACCACCTAATGTAATTATCTTAGTTGGGTTTGTCTCTTTTATCAAGGATACTATCTTTTCAGCGGTTATATAACTATTGTATTCGTTTGTGGGCTGTGTTTCTCCAGAGATGAAGATGAAATTCCTCTTTTCATAGACAGTATGGTAAAATCTAATTGATAAGAAGTTTATGAGATTTTTTTCATTTACAACTACAGTGTTTGGCAAATAACTGCTCAAAATTGTTAGTATCTGTTTGGCTTTTAGCTGTTTTATTATAAAATCAACAGTTAATTTACCTATGTTGCCTATTCCTGGAAATCCCTGTATGATTATTGGATTTTTTATATTGTTCAGTTTCTTTAGATTATAATTATTACTAAATTGGATTATAAAACCGTCTTTAAAACTATCCATGATTTCACCCTTTTATGCTTGCTTTGTGTTACCTATTATTTACGATATTTTATTTTTGTTCATAGTTGTTGTTTACTTATATTTGATTATTTAAAACACTTAATCTTTTTAA
>CAZZHT010000123.1:0-3186 GCA_964653825.1 uncultured Methanosarcinales archaeon | reverse complement strand
AATAAAATAAAAAACTACATATATTAATTAAAATTTATAATAAGTTTAATCTCAAAATATTTAATCTTAAAAAGGTGAAAAAAATGAGTTTACTATGGTGGATAATTGCAACTATTGTAGGAATTATAATATTTTACTTCATAGTAGAATATAACACATTCATAAGAAAAAAGAATCAGATAAAGAACGCATATGCTCAAATAGATGTACAATTAAAGAGAAGACATGATTTAATACCAAAACTGGTTGACACCGTAAAAGGATACATGAAGTATGAGAAGAACGTCCTAACTGAAATCACAGAAGCAAGAACTGCAATGATGAAAGCAAATGATGTAAAATCAAAATCAGATGCCTCTACCAAGATGAGTCATGCACTAAAAAGTTTGTTTGCTGTTGCGGAAAAGTACCCTGATTTAAAAGCAAATCAGAACTTCATGCAGCTCCAAGAAGAAATAAGTGGCACTGAAAACAAGATAGCATATGCAAGACAATTTTACAATGATAGTGTGCTTTTTTACAACAATAAGATTGAGATGTTTCCATCAAACCTAGTTGCAAAAATGATGGGATTAAAGAAAGAAGAGATGTTCCAAGCAAATGAATCAGACAAAGCTGATGTAAATATCAACATGGACATAAATAATAAAAAAACCAATTAAAAACGAATTAAGTAAAACAGAAAAATGGCAGACTTTTTTGATGAGATGAGGAAAAACAGAATAATGACAGTATTTTTATTTGTATTCTTCTTTGCAGTAGTAGTTCTCTTTGGTTTAATAGCAGGATTTTTCTTTGGAAGTTATCTCTTTGGAATCATATTATCCGTAAGCATAGGAGTAATTTACACTCTAATTGCAATGAACCAAGGTGACAAGGTAATACTAAAGATAAGTAAAGCTCACGAGGTAAAAAAAGCTGACAATCCGTACTTAGTGAATACTGTTGAGGGTCTTGCAATAGCCGCAGGCATTCCTGCTCCTAAGGTTTACATTATGAATGAAAAGGCAATGAATGCTTTCGCTGTTGGAATGAAACCAGAGAAGTCGGCAATCGTCGTAACACAGGGATTGTTAGATAATATGAACCGACAGGAATTGGAAGGGGTCATAGGACATGAGATGTCACATATAAAAAACAGAGACACAAGAGTCATGATACTTGCAGCAGTTTTAGCAGGCATAATTGTTTTAATAGCAGACATAATAATACAATATTTCTGGTTTGGTGGACTTCGAGGTGGAGATGAAGACAACAATTCTCTTCAGATATTAATGTTAATAATAGGTTTAGTATTAATAATCTTAGCTCCAATCATAGCACTAGCATTCAGAATGGCCATAAGTAGAAAAAGAGAATTTCTCGCAGATGCTAATGGTGCAGCCCTTACAAGATACCCAGAAGGATTAGCAAGTGCTCTTGAAAAGATTAAGAATGACAAATACGAATTAAAGAACACAAATACCTCATTCTCACAACTTTACATAAGTTCTCCAAGAAAGAAAGTAAGTTTTTTAGATAGAATGTTTGCTTCACACCCACCAATAGATGAAAGAATTAGAAGATTAAGAGCAATGTAAATAAAAAATAATAATCAAAAAACCAAAAAAATGAAATAATTAAAAAAAATAAATTTACAAAAAACAAAATCTCAAAAAAGCATGTATTAAAAAGTGAATAAAGGAAAGTAGAAATAAATAGAGGTAATATTTATGAAAAATAAAGAAACAGCAGAGAAAACAAGAAAAAAAGAGGCAGAAACCATTAAAAAATCTAAAAACAAATCAGATACAAAAGACGCCGGTTCAATAAACTATAAACAAATTAAGGATGACTTAGATTCATGTCAAAGTCCCATATTCTTTTATGATGATGATCCTGATGGATTTTGTTCATTCATACAGCTATACAAGTATAAAAAAGAAGGCAGTGGATTCATTGTAAAAGATAGCCCCATGCTTAAAGCAAAGTATTTTGACTGGACAATTAGTCATGATAGAATCTTTGTTCTTGACAAACCAATGATTGATGAGGACTTTATAAAGCTAGCCCAAAAGAATAGATTGGAAATCACCTGGATAGATCATCATCCACCCCAGGACATAAGATCCTTTAACAACGTTCACTACTATAACCCAAAAATAAAAACTAATAAGAACATCTGTACCTCTTGGTTATGTTATAATACCATAAAACACAATCTCTGGATAGCAATGGTAGGCATCATCGGTGATTGGTTACTACCTCTTGATTTAAGGGATAAGTTAATAGAGCAGTATCCAAGATTAATCACAAAAGATATTAAAACCCCTGAAGAAGCGTTATTTAATACAGAGATTGGAAAGATTATTGCAATGGTTTCGTTTAATCTTAAAGGAGATTCAAGATCAATAAGACACTCCACGAACAGCTTTTTAAAAATAAAGAATCCCTATGAACTCTTAGATAATTCAAGTGAAGCTGCGAACTATATCGTGAGAAAATACAACAAGATTAATGAGATTTACCAGAAGCATCTGAAAAGAGCACAGCAATCAGCCAGCAGTGACGGTTTCTTAATATATATTTATGATACAAACAAATACAGTTTCACAAAAGAGTTATCCAATAATTTGATGTACCTCTACCCAAATCATTTTATAATTGTAGGTAGAAGGCACAACAATCTTATCAAAATGAGCTTGAGATCAGGGCGAAATGTTTCTGAAGTGCTAAAGAAATCACTAATAGGAATAAGAGGAGCAGGAGGAGGGCATCCAAACGCGTGCGGAGCCCATGTTGAGATTGATGACTTTGATAAATTCATAAAAAACATAAAAGAAAATGCAATAGAGGGTAAGAGCGTTGTATAATCCATATTCTTACAATTGGAAATAAAAAAACAGGAACAAAAAGATGAAAAGGTACAATCTAAAAGTAATAGCCAACTCAAAGGAGGACTCAATAAAGTTCCCTGAAAAAGAAGATGAACCAATAGTAATAAAAGTCAAAAAACCAGCTGTAAAAGGTAAAGCAAACAGAGAAGTCATAAAACTACTAAAAAAACACTTCAAAGCAGATGTAGAAATTGTTCTAGGAAAAACAAGCAACAAAAAGATTATAGAAGTTAAGGATAATTAAAGGATATTAAATAAGAAAGAAAAAATAACACTAATTCTAAAAAATCAACTTCATAAGAGGAATAAG
>CAZZHT010000122.1:0-3259 GCA_964653825.1 uncultured Methanosarcinales archaeon | reverse complement strand
TGTGACTACTTTGGTAGATGTGTTAATCACAGCTGTAACTATAATAATATTATTGATAAAGATGAACAGTGCGATACGGATGCCTTCCCTGCCGGAGTAAGTTGCTTAAATTTTACTTCATCTAGTGGTCTTCCTTATATAAATAATCTTACTGCACCTCATATGGGCTTGACTTGTGATAATTGTCTAATATATCCTAATCATTGTATTAAAGTTAGTCAATACTGTGGTGATGGGAAGATTGAACATTTCCCTCAGATTGGTTATAGTGAAACCTGCGACCCAGGAAATGGAAATGGAGGTCCTTCTGATTTTGGTGGGAAGACATGTTCTTCTAATTCAAGTTATATGGGTGATGCTTCTAACTTGAGTTGTGATAACTGTCAGACAATTGACTATCGTGGTTGTACACTCAGAACAACAAATGAGGCACAGTGTCCTAATGGTGACAAAGGTGCATGTTGCAGTGATAATAAAAATAACGATTATTGGTATGATTATAAGATAAATTCAAGTGGTAAACACGATCCAATGCTAGGATTTGATACTTCAATCTGTTTGAATTCAACTAGATGTACCAATTGTCAGGATATTGATTGTAATGGTGTTAAGACTCCTAACGGGGGGATATGTCAATTTAAACATGAAATGAACTGCAACGATGGGTTTGATAATGATGGTGATGGACTAGTGGATGGCAATGATCCTGATTGTGGAACTTTATCACAAACCACAGTGGATCAAAGGGCTAAAAAGGATTGGAATGGAAACTATTATCAGAATGATAAAACAAGGTCATGTTGCTATGAAGGAAAGGGGTGTATTGATCAGAGTAGTGGTTGTGTTCCATATGGAACTGTTGAGAGTGGTTATATTTGTGATAAAAATAGTGATGGATGGAAATCATTGCTTTTAAAGGTTGCATCATCGTTATATGATTATGCTGGTGGTAATCCTAAGAGATTAACATGCTCATTAAAGGATATGAGTGGAGTTTATTATTTGCCACCATCAAGTATTTTCCCAGGATTGGCGGGAAGCGACTTACAGGTTGTTGACTCTTATACTGATGGATACTGTTTATTGAGTTATAAGGAGCATGGAAAGAGTAGGTCCGTTGTAGCGTTTATATATGATAACAGTAGTTATGTGAGTGATCCTGCGAAGAGTGTGATTCCTGTTTTTTCAAAGGATTCTTATCAGGCATGTAGTGGCGTTTCTTTAAGTAGTAACGGTTTCGAGAAATGTGGTTCAAGTGGAAATGTTTTCTATTATCCTACGTGGGGTGTAGTAGTTATTTCTGCTCAACAAATTGCAGGTGAAAGTCCCTTTACTACTGTGAGTGATACTGTTAGAACTATTTTAAATAGTTCATCATATAACCTTAGAACAATATATAATGGTCAAAATCTAAATACTGCGCATAATAGTTACAAGTATTTCTTTGTGTCACAGAATTCCTCTTCATATAAATTAATTGGAGCTGTCTTCCAGAATAATAATACTTTCTATAATTATGTTGATTTTATTAATGTCAAGTGTCCTTTATGCCAGGGATTCAGTGGTGTGACTACAGTAAGTAATAGTTGTCATACTTTATCTGTTGGTCTTAATTCACCAGTTCATAATTCAAATTTGGTTTCTGCAAAAAACAGCGATTATAGTGGTTTAAAGCTAACACCTGAGGAATGGAATTCATTGACTTTACTCTATCCCTTTAACAGATAGGTATTATAAGTATTGACTTTTTGAATTTGACTTATAGGTATAAAAATGGTCATTTGTGATAGAAATGCTAAGCGTTTTATGAGAAAGTCGCAGATATCAATTATTTTGGTAATTGTTGTTTTAATTATTGTGGTGGGTGTAATCTTTTATTTGTTGATGACAAAGCCTCATGACCATCAACCACCAACAAATGTTAAATCTATTGAAAACTATGTTCAGAAGTGCTTGGCAAATTCAGTGAATTCAGGGTTTACAACTGCTATGAAACAGGGTGCAGTAATCTACAAGAGTCAACATGGCCAATCAACATTGTATCCTTCTAGTTGCTTATCGTATAATGGTTATCATGTTCTTTATTATATCAATAGCTTTGATTATAGTGACTTTGAATATTATAATCAGATAGAAGATAATTCAGGTTCTATTTTTGGTTTTCCTTTTGTTTGTATAAGCTATCAATGTGCTTCTTGCAATTCTGGAAAGGATTATTACGCTGCATATCTCAATCCTATAGATAAAGGACAAGGCGTCTTTTTTAATAGTCAAAATTGTTCTAAAACAGATGTTTATAGGAGTCCCTCAATGCCTATCACTTTTAAATATAATACTTTTGAAAGTAATTTAAAGAGAGATTTAAGCTCCTATCTTAATTATAGTTTTTCGCATTGTATCAATGACTTTTCATCATATAAGAATCAATACAATATCGTTGTTAAAAAGAAACCCTCTTTTAATGTTGAGGTTTCGAATTCAAGGGTTAATGTAGTTTTGAATTATCCTTTGGAGATAAGTGCTAAGGGCAATTCTGGTACTAAAACAAGTTTGAGTAAATTTTCGTATTCACTAAAGCCATTAAGATTGATAGATATGCTATATTTCACAAATTATATTATTCGCCAAGATTCGAGTAATATATCTTTTAATCCAGATAACTTGGATTTTAATGGGTTTAGGTCAAATGTAGTTAAGAATGCAGATGGAAAGGGCAATTTGCTTTTTAAGGTAACAGATTTGAAGAGTAAGGTAAATGGAGAAAATGTAGAGCTCTGGTTTGCTGCAAGGGTAAGACCCCCAATTTTAAATTATTTTCCCCAACAGGTTATAATTCTTGGACCTGGTGGATTACTCAATCTAACAAATAAGTCGGTGCAAGGGAATTTTACTCCTTTTTGGAATTATATTAATAATTGTTGCCATAGTTCTGCACCGCATGCATCATCACCGAGTTGCTCTGGGCAACATTATAATTGTTCAACTGTTTTAGAATACTATTTTAATCACAGCCTTTTAAGAAAAAATGGATTTGCTTTTTTTAATGCAACAGATCCAAATGGATACAAGGCAAAGATAATTACTAATTTTAAATCTTTCAGTAATTATGATGCTCTTTTTAATCATTATATGACTTTTCAAATCAATGCGTCAAATGGATTTTTGAATTCAAGTAAAAGATTTCAAATAGTTTATAGTTAGACAAAGATAATCCTTTAAAATGATTATCTTTTTAAGTTATTGAGTTTTATTTTTTTAT
>CAZZHT010000121.1:0-3264 GCA_964653825.1 uncultured Methanosarcinales archaeon | reverse complement strand
TATTAAATATGTTGCTAATATATTATAATAATATAATAACATAATAATTATGTCAATGTGTTATAATATACTAATTAAAATAACAACAATCAGCAATAAACAAAGTTAATAGTTATAAACTTAATAGATAAAGTTAATAGATACTAATTAATGATTTTACTGTAATCAATATTTTTTTGCTAAGGTAGGGGATAATAGTCCCATTTATAAATGTTTTGTAAATCTTTACTGTAACAACTGTTAAAAAAATTATTGAATAAAGATGAATAACATGGTAAGGATTCAGAAGGAAAGAATGTAATTAAAAAATGGAAAGAGAAAGTAAGAGGAAACATCAGAAAGATATAATAAGAATGAAAGATATCTAATCAAAGTTAAACCAATTGTATGAAGAGATTTCATAACCAGAAGGATATTTAAAAGGTATAATTAAAAAAAATGATTAAAGAAACAGAATTATAATTCAAAGAGTTAATTAAAATGAGTGGTAAATGTATTGTCTGTGGAAGAGAAGCTTTTGTTGATCATCTGTGTAAATCTTGCTTTTTAGAGAGAAATCCAGTTATTCTTGAAGTTAAACAAATTGAGATTAATTTTTGTAGGATTTGTAGTAGAGTGTTTATAAATAATAAATGGCAGGATTTTAAGAATCATCAGAATAGAAAATCATCTGTAAAGACAAAGAGTAATTATGAAAATAGTGGTTCTTTAAGGCAGACAAATGTTAATAGAGAACATGATTCTTTTAATGAAATAATTCACGATAAGAGATTTAGTGAGGAAGTAGGAAATGTCATCAAAAAAAAGATTGTGATTAACCCTATCTTTAATTTGGTTGATTTTAAACTGATTAGTGTTGGATTTCTTAATGAAAATGATATCAATAATCTGGACTTAAAGGTAAAGTTTAAAATTTCAGTAGGATATAAAGATAAAATCATTAACGATGAATATGAAATAGATATCAATGTTAATAAGGTTATTTGTCCAACATGTAATAGAATCAAGTCAAAGTACTATGAAGGAACTTTACAGGTAAGAATTATAAATACTGAGTCGTTTTTAAACAGAGTAAATACGTTAAATTTAGAAACTTGTTTTGGAGTAAAAGGCAGTAGAGATTTCAAAAGAAACTCTGTTGATGATTTTAAGGATGTCAATGTTATTGAAGGTATTAAAGAAACAGGTCATGGTAATAAGAATAAAGAAAAAATACAGGAAAAGGCATTGCAAATCATTGATTTGATTGTTGAAAATAGTTTAAAAGGGCTAATTATTAAGAAGAAAGTGATAAAAACACATAGAAAATCATCGGAAGGTTACGGGAGAAAAACGGGATTTGATTATTATATTACGAGCAAGGTTAAGGAAAAAAGTTTTGTTAAGAAATTGTTGAGATTCTTTGATGTTAAAATAAAGGAAAGTACTAAGTTGATTTCAGTAGATAAAACGACTTCAAAGAGAATTTCTAGAGTAGTAATATATGTTGAGTTTTAATGATTTTGATTATTTTTGTTTTTTGGGTTTTGGTTTTGTTGGTTGTGCTTTTGATTTTTATTTAAACTAATTTTAGATATAAAGATACTCTATGATAAGATAATATGAAGTATAAAGAGCTTTTACGGATTTAGTTGATGTCACATGGAGTCTAATGAATCTAATAAGTCAAGGATTTTTGGTGATTTTCATATACATTCTAGGTTTTCGAGGGCTACTTCTAAGGATATTACTCTTGAGAATTTGGAGAGGTATGCAAGGTTAAAGGGGTTGAATATATTAGGAACAGGTGATTTTACACATCCTAAGTGGATTAAGGAGATTAAGGAAAAGCTAACTGAAAATGGTTATGGTGTTTTAGTTTCTAAATCTGGATTTAAGTTTATTTTACAAACAGAGATTAGTTTAATGTATTCTAAAAACGATAGAGCGAGGAAGATACATCTTGTTGTTTTAGCACCCTCCCTAGATATTGTTGAACAGATTACAGATGAATTAAAGAAGTATGGAAGAGTGGATTATGATGGTCGTCCTATTTTTGGCATGACTGCTCCACACTTCGTTGAGATAATGAGTGAGATTAGTGATAGGATTGAAGTGATACCTGCACATGCCTGGACACCCTGGTTCGGGGTTTTTGGTTCTAAGAGCGGTTTTGATTCTTTAGAGGAGTGTTTTGAAGATGAAACTAAAAAGATACATGCTATTGAGACAGGGTTGTCATCAGACCCACCTATGAATTGGAGATTGTCTCAATTGGATAAGGTTAATCTCGTTTCTAATTCTGATGCTCATAGTTTCTGGCCTTGGCGTATTGGAAGAGAGGCAACTATTTTTGAGGTTGATGAGGGTAAGGAAATAAGGTATGATGATATTCTTAGAGCTGTGAGAGAAGGCGATGGATTGTACGGGACTGTTGAGGTTAATCCTGCTTATGGTAAATATCATTATGACGGTTTGAGAGATTATAAGTATTCTGTCAAACCTAAGGTTGCTATGCAGAACAATAATATGTGTAAGGAGTGCAATAAGAAGTTAACTTTAGGGGTTTTACATAGGGTCGAACAGCTGGCAGATAGGCCAAAGGGATTTGTACCTAAGAATGCTAAGAAGTTCTACGAGTTGCTTCCTCTTATGGAGGTAATTGCAAATAGTTTCAAAAGTGGTTTGAGTTCTAAGATTGTGTTCAACGAATATTATAAGTTGATTAAGGAATTTGGCAATGAGTTTAATGTTCTTTTGAAAGTGCCTTTGGAAGAGTTAGAGAGAGTTACCTACAAGGAAATTGCTGAGAATATTATTGATAATCGAGAGGGAAGAATAAAGGTTATCCCAGGATATGATGGAGTTTATGGTAAGCCGTTGTTGAGGTATTATTTGAAAAAAAGTAAAGATACTAAAACGAACAATAAAGAAAGGAAAAGCAATGAGTTTAACAAGAGTAAGGAGAAATACAAGAGTAGTAAGAGTGATAAGGCCAACAAGAGCAGCAAAGTCAGCAAGAGTAATAGTGGTGATTTAAGCAAATGGATTAAGTAGTTGGAGAGTAAAAAATAATACAAAAGAAAATAATACACATCACATAATTATTATTGAGTATATTATTGAACATATTGTTGAGAATATTATTTGGATTTTATTTAAAATTCTCTGCAATCGTTTTTGATTCTTAATACATGAGGAATTAAGGTGTTTTTTCACAATTCTATTGAGTCGTATTGAGTATGCTTGGTGCTGTTTTTGAGATTGGTGTTTATCATTATGGTG
>CAZZHT010000120.1:0-3311 GCA_964653825.1 uncultured Methanosarcinales archaeon | reverse complement strand
TTATTTAAATTTAACTATAAATTCCCGAAAATCAAAAAATCACATTAATTCAATTTAATATTTATAAACGTAATCTAATAATCCTATGATTCAATTCTCATAAATCTGATTTATTTTTACTTTTATTACATTTGATAGGTATTGCAGCAATTTATTCTCATTATTGTATTTCTCTTGTAGGAACTCCAACTATTGTTTTTGATTTTAAAACCAGACAAAAGAACGCTATTATAAATCATATTCCCATTTAGATTATGAGCATAATCATTATTGATATTACTAATTGATGCACTTCTCAAATTTTCATTTAAACTCACATAATTATCATTAACATAAGCTCCTGTTCCAACAATCTTGAAATAATTATAATAAGAAAAAAACAAACCAAATATCAATAATGTCAGCACAATCTTATTAAGAATACCCTTTTCTGACATAAAAAAGAAAAGCATATTTGCATCCAGTAATGCTGTGAACACTGCTAAATAAAAGATAGCATCACTAAAGTATAAGCTCAGTATGAAACTCAAAACAAACAACGACACAACTACCTTCCAGAAATTATTAAGACCCCATGAGTAAAAAAATGAAATAATTGCAATAATCAATGCGAAAATACCAATCCCATTGATTTTTCCGAACTCAAAGATGATTTGTTTAATCATAGAATAAGGGCTATGGAACTCTGGCATTGCACTCATACCAAACAGCATATGAATCACCATAAAAACCCCAATCATTACTCCACACACAATCAAACTTGAAGTAAAATTTCTCTTATATACTGTAAGGATAATAAACACTGCTGCCAAAGAAAGTATTAAACTCGTGAAATCAAAAAGAGACACAATAAACAAAAGGGACATACCCAATGCATATATCTTACTTTTTCTATTCACAATTAACATCAAACTAAACAAAAATAAACTAACAGGTATTGCAGATATATTAACTGTTGTAAACAAAAAGGATAAACTTGATGAAAAAGTTAATGAACCCAATAGAGCCAAAAAGAACATCCACTTATGATTCTCTTTAATTTTCAAAAATTTTATAACTCTTATTGATGAAAACACAAAAAAGATTCCAAATACAAAAACACTAAAGATCACTGAAAAACTCAACCCTAATTCATGAACTAATGTTTTCAATAACAAATACAAAAACAGATATGATAGATATCCAATTTTCATTCCATTATGATTCAAACTTAATACATCCTCAAAAACCCTTGATTCATGACTAGTAAGAATTACTGAAAATCCATTATGTATTCTAAAAAGAACTGGAGCAAGCCAGATAGATAATGAAAGCAGAACTAAAATAGAAAAGAATATGGTTAACAGAAAACCTCTAATTCCATGGTTGTCCCTATTGATAGCTTTTGGGCTATCATTTCTTTCCTTATGACTTTTATAACCATTCATTATTCACAGCACCTTTATTAAAATTTTATTAAAGCAGTAAATACTCAATCAACCTTAATAATTATCATCTGTGGTGACTTAAAAACAATCTTAACTGAATTTCTTACTGAACTATCATTGATAATTCTACTCCCATTCATATTTATCTTATTAAAATAGCTCTCAATAAATTCATCTGTTTCTTTAATTATTTTAATATCCTTTTTCTTCATGATTGAATTAAAAATATCTTTACATAACCCTTCACTGATACCCTTAGTTTCAGCACAGTTCTTCCTAAGAAAATCAATCTCATTGTAAGAAAGAACAACAAAGCCGATATTATTTTGATTACATAACTGAGAAAATTCTCTAAAACTATTAAGAAAATCAGAGCTTTTGTTATCATTTAATACAACCATGTAAATTAATAATGAATAAACCCTATCAAATAAAACTCTTTTACTTTTGTACTCTTTCTGATTCCTATAATCCAAAGAATCCATGAAAACCCTTCCAACTCCAAACCACTTCGCAATATCACCAGTTTGTGGAGAAGTCATTACAATTTTATTTGATATTTTATTTGACTGATTAATTATATTTAATGGATTTATTGGCCCTGAACTGATAACACTTGGTATGCTTTGATTATAATTGTAATAATTGGCCTCCAGATACTTAACACCAAGGATTTCGTTATTAGATGGTACGAAATGATTTGAATAAACAACTATAAAATAGGATTCAGCAGCCATAATCGCAAGTGAAAAAAAGATAACACCATAGAAAATAGGTTTCTGATATTTATTATAAATACTATTTCTCAAAAAAGCATTAAAATCAGCATAAAACAAAACAAAGAGTATTGCAGAAAAATAACCGACAAGCAAGGATATTGTATCTCTATTAATATACCTCAAATAAAACAATCCAAAGCTTATCATTAGAACTGAAAAAACAAACAAACTGGCTTTCTTAAACTTTCCACTTGATAAATGAACATAGAGTGAATAAAAAGCAAAAACAACTGTAATAATCCCTGTAAGAATTAAGAAAAACACAAAATCGCCCGTATTGACTCTGTTATTTGGATTAACAAAAGCAGATAAACTCTGCGCAGGTGTATTCAAGTATAACTCTCCACCATATAACACAAGATAGTATAAAATAGAAATTACCGTTAATATCAACATAATCTGTTTATTTCTAAAGCTGATTTTCTTCTTAAAAATAGGTGCTGCAATATAAAAAAGAGCAATGGAGGTTAAAAATAAAAACACTAATGATGATGACATCAACAGTAAACTGTAAAATACAACAAATAAGAGGGTATCAAAGGCCTTTGATTTGTTTCCGGACTTGATACTCCTTATATAAAATAGAGAAGTTAACAGAAAGAGCATTGTTACAAAAGACGAAGGCATTGCTGTATTTACTGAGTAAAACCACAATGCAGGAATTACTGTTGCAAAAATCAATGAGAAAAAAGATGACATCCTATTTTTATTGAACTCGTATGATATAAAATAGACACATAACAAAGATATAACTGTGAAAATCAATAAAGCAATTCTTATTCCAGAGATACTGTCTATGAAAAAAGACATAACAAAATCATAAAAGGAATATTGATTATTAAACATAAAAGAAATCCTTGCAAATCCATTATAATTTATTGAAAAATCCTTTATATTAGCAAGATAAGCATAACTAGCAGGGAAACAAAAAATGCCCTTATTAAAATACAAATCAACAATAATAAAATAAACAAATACAAAAAGAGATAAAACTATAATAACAAAGAAAGCATCATCAAGGGATTTCTTATACCTCATTTTAATCCTATTTCTCATTAAAAGCTAGTTTACTAATCTCATTAAATATTATTGATATTATAGATGT
>CAZZHT010000119.1:0-3336 GCA_964653825.1 uncultured Methanosarcinales archaeon | reverse complement strand
CCCAAGAATTGGGATAAAATTCAATTTTCCATCAGAAAATAGTCCTGCCCCTCCAACTCCACTCCTCACAATAGAATTACCATTAGCAATAAATTTTTTATCCTTGAATTTCTTTTCTCGCTCAATGGGATTTAAACCCTGATCAATAATCAAAACAGATTTATTCTCTTTTGAAAGCTCATATGCTGCAAACAAACCAGCAGGTCCTGCTCCAACAATAATTACATCATACTTCATTTCATTCATCTCTACTTTTAATTTACTTTAACTTTAAATCAACTTGATTTAACTCAGTCCTGATTCATTTAAAAGTTCGAACACCCTTCAATCTATGAATAACACAATAATGTAATAACACTTTCAAAAACATTTATACTTTTATTCTAATTATTTATAAATCTTTAGAAAATCGCTTATTATTTGTTTATTAATTTGATTTTACCTTATGATTATTTTAACTCCATAACTAATTTAACCATATAACTCCCTAATTATTCCACTAAAAACATCCTTATTTTCACTAAAGACATCCCTTATTCAAACATTTGTTATGTTAAAATACATTGTACTTTTTATAAAAGAAATGTTTAACAATCTCAATAAAATACAGGTATCCTATTAAAACAATAATAATTGCACTGGTAACATATAATGGCGGTTTAACAAATCCAAATAATTCTGCAATAGGTGTAAAAGGTATGACCCATCCGATAATCAACACCAAAAATGTCAGAAAGATTACTGATTTACTAGCCATGCTCTCTAAAAATCCAATCTTTTTTGTTCGAAGAATATGAATAACCAGTATTTGAGTTGCCAATGACTCTAAAAACCATCCTGTTTGAAAAGTGCTGACACCAACCTTAAATACTGAAAACAATAAATAGAACGTAATGAAATCGAAGATAGAACTTGCAGGACCAAACACATACATGAATTTCTTAATAACGCTTAGGTTCCACTTTTTCGGTTTTTCTAGCACCTCTGCATCAACATTATCTGTTGATATGCTCATTTGGGATACATCAGATAGGAGATTATTGAGTAGAATCTGAGCAGGAAGCATTGGTAAAAAAGGGATATAGATGACAGCACCCACTACACTAAACATATTTCCAAAATTAGAACTTAAAGTGAACATAAGGTACTTCATTGTATTGACAAATATTTTCCTTCCTTCATAGACACCATCGTTTAACTCTCTAAGACTCTTATGTGTTAGAACAATGTCTGCAGTTGATTTAGCAACATCTACTGCACTATTCACAGAAATACCAACATCAGCAGTTTTTAAAGAGGGTGCATCATTGATTCCATCACCCATATAACCAACAATATGATTATTTAATTTAAGTGCTCTGATAATCCTATCTTTATCTTCAGGATCTAACCTTGCAAAGATAGTAGTCTTTTCAACTCTAACTCGTAAAGCATCATCATCAATTTTATCCAGATCAGCTCCCGTTAGCACTCCCTTAACATTCAAATGGATGTCTTCACAGATTTTCTTACTCACTAATTCATTATCTCCAGTGATAACCTTAACTTCAATACCTCTCTTATTGAGCATTCTTATTGTCTGCGCAACATCATGTTTGGGCGGATCATAAAATGCCAGAAAACCAATTAACACAAGATTCCTCTCATCGTTTATTGAATATACTTTTTTATCATCAATTAAACTCTTTATTGCAATAGCCAGAACTCTGAAACCCTGTTTACTGAGACCTTTATAAACATCATTGATTTTTTTATGTTGCTCTGAGTCAATCCTTTCAATCTTACCATCCTGAAGAAAGTACTTTGAGACCTTAAAGACATTCTCAGGAGCCCCCTTTGTAATCATAATCTTTTGTATGTTTTTACCTGCTGTGCTGTAATGCTTTTTCTCATTAACAATAATACTCAATCTTCTTCTCACAAAGTCAAAAGGAATCTCATCTGCTTTATCGTAATCATTAACATTCACCCTTTTATAATTGAGAACTGCTCCATCCATTGGGTTTTTAAGACCTGTTTGAAAAAAACTATTAAGATATGCCTTATGAAACACATCATCTGAGGAATTACCTTTAATATCCAGAGCTTTAAATAGTGCAATTTTATTCTCAGTTAATGTGCCGGTCTTATCAGTACATAAAACATCCATACTCCCAAAATTAGGGATTGCATTTAATTTCTGTACGAAAACACCCTTTTTAGACATTGTAATTGACCCTTTGGCCATTGTTATTGATAGAATCATAGGCAATAGTGATGGCATAATGCCCACCGCAACTGCAATAGAGAACAAGAAGAAATCGATTAGAGATCCCTGATTTCTCCTAAAGAAAATCTCAAATAAAAAGATAAATAGCACCAACACAATAGTTACTCTCATAATAAAATAACTGAATTTATTGAGTCCTTTCTCAAAATCGCTTTTAATTGTTTTCGATTCTAACTTCTCAGCAATTTTACCAAACTGAGTACTCTTACCTGTCAAGAGAATTACAGCAGTAGCACTGCCACTTACAACACTTGTATTTGAAAAAACAATATTGTTAAGGTCAGAGATTGCCACATTTTTATCTCTTACTGCTGTTTGTACCTTTTCTTGTGGGTATGACTCTCCAGTAAATGATGCCTGATCAACAAAGAAGTCGTTTGACTTGATTATTCGCGCATCTCCAGGAACAATGTCTCCTGCTGAAAGCTCAATAATATCACCAGGGACCAATTCTTGAATAGGTATCTCTTTTTTTACTCCATTTCTAACAACTGTAGAGGTAGTTGCAATCTTCGATTTCAAACTCTTAATTGCCTTGTTACTGTTGTGGCTCTGAAAGAAATTTATTGTTGCACTTATAATAATTATACTCAATATTATTGTTGCATCTGTTATTTCTTTCATCAAACTCGCAAGAATTGCTGCTCCAATCAATACAATAATCAGAGGACTATTAAAATAGGATAGATACTCCAAAACAAGATTTTCCTTTTTCTCCTTAACTAATATATTCTTACCATATTTGTCTATTCTTTCACTAATCTCCTTTGGTTTTAATCCTGAGACCGATGTGCCTAATTTCTCTAGAACCTCGTCAGTATCCATGCTGGCATATTCAATTAACTTACTATTAATACCTTGATTGTGGTTAAGAATATTGAGTGTCATCTGCTCTGATTAACTCAAATTACCTTAAATAAATTGCTATTCATTTTAAAATAGTTAAAAAACAATTATTAAAAAATAATAGTTAAAAAAATTAATAATTAAAATCAACAAGAGCGTTAATGAAATCACTTAATTTATTCCACTAAAATTAGGATTATGACTAAGGATTATTCTGATAA
>CAZZHT010000118.1:0-3363 GCA_964653825.1 uncultured Methanosarcinales archaeon | reverse complement strand
AATAATCTAAATTTTATGAATCCATTCAGTTTTGTTATTTTAGATACAAATTATATTGTGAAGGTTGTTGAAAGAAATTTAGATTATATTGATATTATTAAACAAAAGTATACAAACGCAACAATTGTCCTACCATTCGAAGTTATTGAGGAAATGATTAATCTCTATAAGCAAGGAGTAATCAATAGAAACGAATTTAGGTTTGCTTTTTCTGTTCTTGTTAAGAGAGAACCAATGGTCTGTTTTGATGAAGAGGATTTTAAGAGTTTTGTTGCTTTGAGCAGAAGTTACAAGAAGAAAGATGAAAAAAAGAAAGAAGATAAAAATAAAGATAGGGAGAGTGATGAAAAGTTAGAAATAGATGTAAATAAAAGTGACGTTGATGGGGAAACGAGTAAGGAAGAAAAAGTAAGTAATGATGATTATGGCGAAATAAAGGGAAAGGGAGAAGATTATGGAGATTATGAAAAAGGGAAAGAGGAATCTGAATTTAATAGTAATGATAATGGAATTAATGAAAAGGGGATTTTAAGAATAAAAAAAGTCGTGCTTGTTGGGTTCAGCTCCGTTTTCAAGGGTTTCTATGATGAGAAAAAGAACGGAAAAGGGTTACAAAATGAAAATAACGTTGTAAAGGTGTTTGTTTCAAAGATTATTGATTTTTTTTCCTCTTTTGGCAAAAATAGAGATTATAAAGATGACTATGCCGATTATAAAATTGTTAGAGATGCAAAGCTTTTTTTGGATTTTTTGATTGATAAGGAAAAAAAGATTAGTTTAGAGAATATAAGATACAATAAGAGGGTGGCTGTGGCAACAAACGATCAAAAACTAAAGAAACTTTTAAAAAGGAAGTATATTACCCTTATCGTATTTAGTGTAAAAAAGAATGTGATTAAAGAAATCTAAGAGATATTGGTTTAATGTTTGTATGTTTAATGTTAATTAAGATAAAAGGGTGAATCAATTTGTACTATAAGATGCTTGTTAGGGATAAGATTAGAATACCACCAACTGAGCTGGATAACTCTATTGATGAATCGTTGATTAAACAGGTTAAGGAGAAATATACGGGTTATATCTCTAAGGAAATGGGTATTGTAGTTGATGTACTTAAGATAAAGAAAACAGGAGAAGGACATGTAATTCCAGGAGATGGTGGTGTTTATTTTGAGTCGGAGTTTGATGTGCTCACATATATTCCAGAGGTGTCTGAGGTTATGTATGCAAAGATAAGAGATGTTTCATCATATGGGGCTTTTGCTTCGTTGGGAGCTATTGATGGAATGATACATATTTCGCAGACCATGGATGATTTTGTTTCTTTTTCAAAGGATAAGTCCTTATCAGGTAGAGAGACAAAAAGGGTCTTAAAGGTTGGGGACCTCTGTATTAGTAGAATTATAGCAGTGAGTTACAAAGAGATTGCAAATCCAAAGATTGGTTTAACTATGAGACAGAAGGGATTAGGAAAAATAGAATGGCTTGAAGAGGAACCTGCTAAGAAGGGAGAAGAGAGTAAGAAAGGTAATGTTAAATCAGGTTCAAAAAAGAAGAAGTAATTGTTATAAGGTGAATTAAATGTCGCAAAAGGTATGCTTGAAGTGTAAATTGTTCGTTACTGGTGATACTTGCCCTATTTGTGGGGGTAATAATTTTACAACTACATACTATGGTAAAATATCCATTTTGAACCCAAACAAATCAAAGGTTGCAAAGACCATGGGAATCACATATAAGGGACAGTATGCTATTAAAGTGAGATAATAAGCGTTTGCTGGATAATTAATGAATTGATGATGATATTAGAAATTCATTTAATGGAGATATTACAATAAAATAGAAATACATTTTATAATAATTTTAATATGATTAGGTTATAAAATAGAGATTTGATTCATACATGTTTATAAATTATGGTTTAATATGCTTTAAAATTCATATTTTTGGAGAGTGTGATATTTATGAAAGAACTTAAGATAATTTCGAAGGAACATGATAAACTGTTTAGTAGAACAAAATTAATTGGTGAGGTTGTTACTGAGGGTACAACTCCAAGTAGGGAAGAAGTGTGTAAAGCTCTTGCTTCTAATTTGAAGAAGCCATTAGAGTTAGTGATTGTTTCTTCCTTGAATCCAAAAGTAGGATCAAGTTTTTGTGATTTTGAGGCCTTTGTTTATGATTCAAAGGAGGCCTTAGATAATTTTGAGTATAAACACATTGTGAAGAGACATAAGCATTTAGCACCTAAGGAGAAAGAGGAGAGTAAAGATGAGTAAGAAAAAACAACCTAAGAAGAAGAGTGAAATTAAGATTAGCAGTTTCTATGACAAGAGTGGCAAGAGAATCCATAAGACATGCCCAAAGTGTGGAGCAGGCGTCTTTATGGCAGAGCATAAGAATAGATGGACCTGTGGAAAGTGTGGTTATACAGAGTTTAAGACAAAATAAATTTTGTTGTTTATTTGTTAATTCTTTTTCTTATAGCTCTTTATTATTTTTTAGTGAATACAAAGATATTTAAGGTTCTATTTCGTTTTACTATTTGATCCCTAATGGTAAGAAATAAATCTAGGAGCAAGAGAGTGAAGTCAAAGAAGAATAGGATTTCTAAAGAGATTAAGGTACCTGCTCATAGTGTTAAGGATGTTAATAAGGAGAAAAAGAAACAGTTACAAGCATTAATTAAAAAGAGATTAGAAGAACAAGATAGAATCAGAAAGATAGAAAACAACAGAAGGAAATGGTCAGTGTTTCTTCTCTATGTTGCATTATCAGTTGTTCTTTTGATTATAATTTTCTTGTTGATTAGCTTCGTTTTTAGTGATAATACAAATGCAAGCGATAATCAATTATTAATTATAACTAACATAGGGAATTATACAAAGGTACATAATCAGCTTGATCAGTTGGTTAGCAACAATGAGTTTAATATCACTGCATTTAACAAGCTGAAAAGTATGCCTTCGAGTAAAATAAAATCTATGTTTGGAATAAATAAGAGTTTTTGTATTGTTCTCAATTATAAAAATGGCTCTATTGTCGAGGACTCTAATGGTAATTTAATTAGACTGTGCGTGAAGTGATAAAGGAAAAGCATTCTGAGGTTTTTTATTTGTTTTTAGGCCTATGTTTTCTATTAGATTATCATTAACTTCGTTTTTACCATAACATTTATAAAGGTTTTTCTTACTCCTTATTCTACGGATTTCAAGTTTCAATTGTTTTTAGTGATTTTTGACTTTTGATAAGAGAAGTTTGCTAAAAGAAAGTTCAAGTGATTGACTAAAAAGTTGGAATATATTTATTATTATATTACAAACATTATTCAAATGTTGTTTATGTTATTATTATATTATTATA
>CAZZHT010000117.1:0-3407 GCA_964653825.1 uncultured Methanosarcinales archaeon | reverse complement strand
AGAAAAAATCACACAGAAGAATTCATTTATCACATCTCTGTTCAAACCCCCTTATCTCGATTTACATTCTTTGTTAACATACTTAATATACTAAATAATATACTTAACATACTCATATCTAATTAACGATTTTATGATACTATTACAGATTATTTCAAAAGAAATATATATAAGTTATTCTTCATTTAGTACTATGAGAAGCATTAAGCGCTATTTAAGATATCTAACTGATATTTTTAGTCCTTCAGTTGGCGAGAAGATATATAAATATAAACAAAGTGAACTCTGGCTTCTTCTTATTCTTAATGTAATCATCATTTCTATTATTTTGTCTATTGAATACACCTCTGCTTTCAATTCTTTATTTAACTCTATCAACTCAACCAATTTCAACAAATTCTCGCTTCAAATGAACATAATTCCTAAAAAAAATATAAAATCAAATGGTATTACCATACTCAGAACAATTGACTCTCGGGATTTTGAAAAGTTATTGAATAAGTGGGAATCAGAACAAATAAAAAATAGTTTAAAACCAACAAAAAGTAATGAAAACAATAGTAACATAAGCGGATTAGATAAAAATCATTCCTCAGGCAAAAACTCATTAGATAAAAATAGTTCAGCATCACGACTTAATGAATCTCCTAATGAGTATATCAATGAATCCCTTATTGCTGAGAAATACAGTCAATTTATTAACAACTCAATTCTTAACTATCTTTCAAAAGGCATTCTTATCTATAACAATACGCTCTACTATGGCTCAAGTTTTTGTTTCTTGGATAATTGGGCATGTAGATTCACAAAATTTCACAGAATACCCTTAAACAGAGATTTCCTAAATTTAAACTCTTCAAGGAACTTTTCATTAAATAATGATTTCAGGAGAGATACTATTCTAAGCAGAACTCTAAATAACACTCAAGACAGTTTAAACAACACTAAAACCAGGAACCAAGCTAACAATTACAAAAATAATCAAATTAATACTAAAAATCAAATCACAGGTAAAAACGGTACTAACATCAATGTCAGTAATAACAGTAAAAACAATAGTGTTGTTACAAAAGACAAAGAATCTTACAGTAGTTTTTCAAGAGTTGCAGAAATGGCCCAAATGACTCCTAAAAGAATAATAACCACATCATTCATGATAGGTCTCTTCATAGTGTTTTTCATTCTAGCTTTTGTTGTTTTATTTAGTTATGTTATCCTTGCTCTTTTAGTATCATTTCTAATTAGCTTCATCTTACTTTTAGTTAAACACAAATCAATAAGTATAAAAACTCTATTTAAAATCAATCTCTTCAGCACAGGCATCCTTATAATTGTATTTGCTGTTATGTGGTTTTTTATCTTTCATTCACTCTTGATTCCATTTTTGATTTATCTATCCTTTGTCCTATTGATTCTTTATATTGAATCAAACAACCACCAATTAAGGTCAGAAAAGCATAAAAGATACATAGACCCTGAAAGACATGAAAGAACAGGTAACTTTAGATTCAATATTAATAAATCCAAGAACTCAAAAATAGATTCCAAAAACTCACATTCAAAAAAAGAAGATATCTGGAGCTAATTCAAACAAAAATATCATTATATTGCTCTAAATCAATGCTAACTAATGTAAACTTATGTGAAAACGCTCAAAACACTAAAACTACTTAAAGCTACTTGAAACTAATCTAAAGCACTTTAAAATAATAGCATACTTTTTAAAATTATAAAATCAAAGAGATTAAAGAGGATTATTAAAACAAAAACAAACTTGAGAATTAAATATTTTAAAATCAAAAGATTGAATATGGTGTGATGATGTTTGCTACTAACTCTACTAATTTAATTAACTCAATAAACTCTACGAACCCTGTGAATTCCATGAATCTTATGAACTCTATGAACTATATTGGGATATTTTCTCTTTTGATATTTTTATCAATTGCAAGTTATCTTGATTTTAAGAAAAGAGAGGTTGAAGATTGGTTAAACTATGGTTTTCTATTCTTTGCTTTCTTTTATAACTCTTTATTAAGTGTAGTTGGTTGGAATTACTCCTACATTGTATTTTCTCTAATTGGTTTTGGTATTGCTTATCTAATTTCCCTATTACTATTCTATACTAACCAATGGGGTGGTGGAGACGCAAAGGCCTTTATAGCTTTTGGGGCTTTTGTAGGTTTACCAATCAATTTTGATGCATTCAATATTATAAAATACCACCAATTAAGATTTGATTTGATTTTTAGATTTAACTCAAGGACTTCCAACCTCTTTGGGAACATCTTTCACCTTAGTACCCATTTTGATTATCTTCCATTTATTGCTCAATTCATCATTAATCTCTTTATCGTTGGAGGAATCTTTGCAGTATGTTGGGCGGTTTATGTTGCTTTCAGAAGCAAAGCTAACCGTAGGAAACTGAGGTCATCATTTATAAAGTTATATAAGAAATATAAACTACAGAAGTATGCTGTCTGGATTTTTTCCGCATTTTTAGTTGTTGTTGGGCTTTTTATTGATTGGAGTTACTATTTGAAGCTATTAATATCTAGTTTGGGTCTCTTGTCATTCTTTATGTTCTATCTCTTACTGTTTATAAAAGTTGTTGAAAAAGACTTTATGATTAAGAGTATTGATGTATCAAAGGTAACTGAAGGAGACTGGATAGTAAAGGATGTTATTGTTGATGGAAAACATATCTGTGGACCTAAGGACAATGGTATCTCTAAAGAGCAAATTGATGAGTTAATTAAGCTTAAATCAAAAAACAAAATTCACAACGTCAAAATTAAAGAGGGCATGCCTTTTATTCCTTCTTTTTTAATTGCATTTATATTTACACTACTCTTTCCCAACTGGTTTATGGTAATTCACTGAAAAAATATTTGCGAATAAACATTATCAAATTAATATTTCTATTATACTCTTTTTCCATACAACTCTTTTAACATTTTTAATCTTTAATAACATCATATCCTATTTTCTCTCTTATATCGCTCTGCTGATAGGATTAATTAAAAAACAAAAACTTTTAAAAAGATAGGTCATTCCTATAATTCTACCATTCATTAAACAATCCTCTTAAAAAAGTTTGTTTTGGTTTTATTTTGTTTGCTTTCCTTTGTTTTTAGAGCGTTTATTTTTTTTAAGAATCTTTTAAATTATTAAATAACTATTATTCCTATACTGTTATTCCTACTTATATAACTTAAGCAAGTATTAAAGTAAAATATTAAGCCGATGTAGCTCAGCGGTTAGAGCGCTAGACTCATAAATTATGAGTGATGAGTTTAACCTTAGTTTATCAATAAAAAGGTTGAACAATGATATAGAATTGAGATATCTAGAGGTCCCGAGTTCAAACCTCGGCATCGGCACCTTTATTACATATTACAATTTGC
>CAZZHT010000116.1:0-3434 GCA_964653825.1 uncultured Methanosarcinales archaeon | reverse complement strand
ATTATATTTAATGTGGTGATATCAATGTCAAAAAAGGAATCAAATGATAAATATGAAGATAAATCAGATGAAGATGATGATTCAATGGATGACGAGAGTGAGGATAGTAGTAGTGAGGATTTAGATTCATTGAGTGATTACGAATTGAAGAGTAAGAAAAGAAAAAAGATATATGAATATTTTGTGAAGGTTATTTATGATCTTGACGAAGACAAAATAAGAGATACAATTATGGCATTGAGTTTTGGCGGTAATGAGCTTTATAAAGTGGCATACGGAGAGGTTTTAGTTTTATTCTTTAGAAGAAAGAGAGAAGCCAATGAAGAGGAGTTAAAACTGATTAAGAGAAACCATGCAGAGTTTATGCTTGTTGACGAGGATAGTAAGGTGAACAAAAGTATTGATAAGAGTAAAAAAACAGTAAATTAAAGAAAAAAGTTAAAAAATAATAGTTAAGTGAGACATTATTGCGCTGTTTTTGATTTTTGGTTTTTGGTTTTCATTTATTTTATTTGTTTTTGGGGTTTTTGGACTTGTAGCCTAGTCTGGATAGGGCGACAGCCTCCTAAGCTGTAGACCGGGGGTTCGAATCCCCCCAAGTCCGCTTATTTCAATAGTCAATAAGTTTGGTTTGAGATAATAGAATACAATAATAAAGTAGAATACAAAAATGAAATAACATAAAATAATAGAAAGTATAAGAGCTCTGATGATGATAAAATAATATAGAAGAAGAATACATAGAATACAAAAGATAATATAAGATATACTTGAAAAATTGTTTTTAAAGGTTATTAACCTTGCTTTTGATGGTATGATTGTGTGTTTTTTAAATTATAATCGTTGAATAATCATTGAGAACTATTATAGTTTTATAAAGATTTACTGAGATTGTCTTTGTTAATAGTGTTTTAGTGGTTTTTTGTTTATAAAACTCATTATAAAGGAATGTTTATTATTTTATTATAAAGGGCTTTATGCCAAAAATAGTGGTTATGTTGAAGAAGAGTGTTAAAATTTTACTGTATTCAATTGTTTTGGTTCCTTTGGTATTAATTCTTCTAAGATTAAATATAAAAAAGACAATTTCTATTCTGATTACTTTAAATTGGTTTTATTTAACACTCTATGTTTTTGTTGTTTTCTTATCATTTATAGTCATAACCTTTAGGTGGATTTATCTTGTTAAGAGCCAAATAATGAGCAAAGAATCCAGAAAAGAGTACGGTAAGGCAGAGGATGATGAGGAAAACAGTAATGAGAATATTCAAAAAACAGTTCGAAAAATAGAGAACAGTAAAAATGGAAAGATAAAAAAAAGGTTTCATTTTGATTTTTTTAAATTCTTTAAATATAGAATTATTGCTTATGCTATTAGTTATATTACTCCCTTTGCATTTATGGGAGGTGGTCCTGTAAGGGCCTGGTTCATCAGAAAAAGGGTTCCATTTGATAAGGCAATGAGTGCGACTCTTATTGATAAGTTCTTTGATTTTATTGTTAATATTACTTTGTTATTTATTGCTTTTTTTGTGATTCTTTTTAAGTATGCTGTCTATGATAGATGGTTTATTGGGATATCGTTGTTTTTTATAATTGTGGGGTCTTTTTTTGTGTTTTTTGTGTTTTTCAGATTTTCAAAGGGAAAAAATATCATTATTCCCATCATGAAGTTTTTGAGAATAGACCGTATGAGGATTATCAAGAGGCACCTCTCGTTTATTAATAACGTTGAGTTACAGTTAGTTGCTTTTTTTAAGTATAATAAGAGAAACTTAATTGTTCCACTGTTATATTCTTTTGTTGGTATTGTTCTCATGTACTTTGAGTATCTATTTTTGTTGTATTCTATGAATATTAGTCACTTTTCTCTCTTTTTTCCGATTACTATTATTGTGATTATTGGGTTATCATTTATGATTCCAATTCCTGCTGCTTTGGGCTCTCTTGAATTGTTCGTGCTGTCCTTTTTTATGCTGAATGGTATGTCATTAAGTCAGGGGTTAGCACTTGTGTTGATTGTGAGGTTTAAGGATATTTCAATTTCTGTTTTAGGAATAATTTTATTAATGCATACTGATTTTAGGTTTTCTAAATTGGAGAATATTGAGGAAAAATGGATGAAATAAGATTAATATCTGAAGGATGGAATATCTTTAAGAGAAGATTAACTAAGAATAAAGATAATATCCACAGATATAAGGGGAATCATAAACAGATATGTAAGAGCATTATTGATGATTGTTGGAATGGGACTTATTTTAAAACCAGTACTGGTCATTTTAGTGCTTTTTATATGAGGGATTTTGCGTATTCAATTAAACATTTGATTTCATTAGGATATAAGAAAGAGGTGAGAAAAACATTAGAGTATGCGCTTGAGCATTACTATTCTGAAAATAGGGTTTCAACGACAATCACATCTAAGGGGAAGTGCGTTGATGTGTTCTCTTTTTCAACAGATTCTCTGCCACTACTTTTATATTCGTTGGATATTTCTGGTTCACAAGATTTAATTGAAAAGCGTAGGAATTTTTTTAATAGACAAATTGAGATTTATTCTAAGAATATTATTGATGAGAAAAGCTTCCTGGTTAGAAGAGATGGACACTTTTCAACGATAAAGGATAATTACTATAGATACAGCAGTACATATTCTAATGTTATGGTCGCACTTTTAAAGAATGAAGCTATGAAGTTTAAACTTGATTTTAAGTACTCTAATGTTGATTATGTGTCTCTTATTAAGAATGCTCTTTGGAGCGGAAGTTATTTTTATGATAATTTGAAGCAGAAGTTCCCATCAGGGGATGCAAATGTTTTTCCTTATTGGACAGGAGTTTTTGATGATAAGGATATGATTAAAAAGTCAATTGAGACCATTAAGGCACAGGAATTAGATGAACCTATGGCTTTGAGGTATAGTATGACTGTGCCAAAGCAGAATCTTTTTTTTAATCTGCTCGCTCCTGATTATGAGGGTGATGTTGTCTGGGCTCATTTGGGTATGTGTTATATCGATGTACTTTCTCATTATGATAAGAAAGAAACAAGGAGACAGCTTGAATTGTATAAAAGTAAGATTGAGGAATACCATAATTTTCTTGAGTTGTATAAAAGGAATGGAGAACCTTACTCGTCATTATTTTATTTCTGTGATGAGGGTATGATATGGGCAAGTATCTATCTTGATATATATAATAGGGTTTTTAAGTGAAAGAGGAAAGTATTTGAAATTGTCTAAGGGTAGATAATAGAATAGAAGTCATAATCATTTGAGGGACGGCATTAATGTCATATATAGCGCTGTGTTCAATAAAAAGAAACCTGATAATTTTGGTAGGCATATTACTAATTTTTGGAATTTTAGCGATGAGGAGGTCGTGAATTACGGAAGTTCCGTATCATCTGATATTTTTACATGGTTCCCTGTG
>CAZZHT010000115.1:0-3458 GCA_964653825.1 uncultured Methanosarcinales archaeon | reverse complement strand
TATAAAATAAAAATAAAGGAATTATGAACACTAGTGAAAAAAACAAAAAAAATAAACAGCAAAATAAAATGCTTTATGTAAAAAATCACAAACACATCAATCTAACAAACAAAAACAGAAATGTAATAAATAAAAAAGTAAAAAGAAAACAAAAAACAAAAAAACAATAAAAATCATAAAGAAAGAGAAAACATAGTTAAGAAAATTGATTGGTTATAGAGTTATAGAGTTAATGTAATCAAAAAATAAAATAAGAGATGAAAAAAATGAAAATCCTATCTTGGAATGTTAATGGATTGAGAGCAGTTATTAACCACGGCTTCTATGATTTCTTTAAAAATCATGACTTTGATATTTTATGTATTCAAGAAACAAAGATATCTCAGGCAGAGATAGGAAAGAACTATAACCAGATTAAAGGTTTCACAAGTTACTGGAACTCTGCTGATAAAAAGGGATATGCTGGGACAGCCATTTTCACAAGGATTAAACCAAATAACGTAACATACGGTATTGGTATAAAAGAATTTGATTCAGAGGGAAGAGTAATAACAATGGAATTTGATGATTTTTACTTGATAAATGCCTATTTTCCTAACTCTCAACATGGACTAAAAAGATTAGAATACAAATTAAGATTCAATGATGCATTTCTCAATTATATAAACAACTTACGAAATAAGAAACCAATAATCTTCTGTGGGGATCTCAATGTGGCTCACAAAGAGATTGATTTGAAAAACCCTAAATCGAACGAGAAAAATCCTGGATTTACAGAGGAAGAAAGAAAGTGGTTTGACAAACTTCTTAAAAACGGGTACATAGACACTTTCAGAGAATTCACAAAAGAGGGTGGCCATTACACCTGGTGGTCTTACAGATTCAATGCAAGAGCGAGAAATATTGGATGGAGGATTGACTATTTTATAATTTCATCAGAGCTAAGGCCACAACTAAAGAATGCTTTCATAATGTCTAATATTATGGGTTCAGATCACTGCCCAGTTGGAATAGAAATTGAGTAAGTAAAAGAAGGAGTAAGTAAATCAGCAATAAATTCAATAATGGCAATAATAAATAATACATCGCACAAAAGAGAATAGATTAATTCATAGTTAAGATAATCTAAAAGTTCAAAATAAAAATTAAAACAATTAAAATCATTATTATAATCATTAAACCATTATAAAATAAGCAATTGCTAAAGCCTCTGCCGGGATTTGAACCCGGATTAACGCCTTACGAGGGCGACACTCTACCATTAAGATACAGAGGCAAAAAAAGCGAAGCAAAAGACCTAAACCACTTATTAAGATTGAAAGATAACATTAATTTGTTTTTGGATTATATGTATTTTAAGCATGAAAACCCTTGGGATTTATTTATTTTTTCATTTTTATCAAGAGTAAGTAAAATTGTTAATTAAATAAAACAATTAAATAAAATAACTAAGCAAATAAACGAAATAGCTGATTTAATAGAACATTACACTATAGAAGGTCAAAAAACAAACCAAGAATAAAAATACACTTAAAATGAGATTTTAAAATGAGTTCAGAAAAAGCTCTCATAGGAAAAAATAATGAGAATAATCCCGAAAATCAAATAGTTCTTGAATCAATAAACGAGATAAGAGATAACGATATAAAGAAACAAATTCTTTTAAAGACAAAGAATAAAAGAATCACCGTAAAATACAGTAATCGATTCAAATCTTACAATGCAATCATAAGGTACAACTCAAAAGAAATCATTTTTTCTCTAAGTAAGAAATGGCAAGAGATAAGCAAACCAATAAAGATAGGCCTAATACAACTCTTACTGTTCAAATTATTCAAAATAAAGTATGAGACCAATAACATAAAGCTTTATCAAAACTTTATAAGGAACCTAAGTAAATACTCATTATCATCATTAGAATCCGAGAAGAATGAAAATAGTGATTCTTCAAACAAAAGAAGCAATTCAAACAAGAAAAACATTGAAGGGCACAGAGAAGAAAGGCCATTAGAACTAGAGGAATCTTTTAAGAGAGTAAACCAAAAATTCTTCAACAACTATCTTGACAGACCTTTTCTAAGATTTGGAACTTACAGTTTCACAGTACTGGGGAACTATAATTATCACACAGACACAATAACCATCTCAAGAATATTCAAGAACATTAGTGAAAAAAACAAACTCCTATTGGATTATGTTATGTACCATGAACTGCTCCATAAAAAATTAGGATTCACCTCAAAAGGAACAAGAAATCTATATCACTCATCAAAATTTAGAATGGAAGAAAAAAAGTTTGAACAATACTTCATCAACGAACAAGAGAAAGAAATAATAAGAGAAAACAGGGAAACAAATGAAAGTACAAACAATGAAAACAACTCAAAAGAAAAACATTCAAATTACCTAAAGTCCCTTTTTCATATCACGAAAAAGATTAATAGAAAAGAAGATAACAACTTAAACTCAAACAATGTAAATAAAATAAAAAATAATACGCATAAGAGAACAGTGAAACTCAATGAAGCATTAAAGGAATTCATTAAAGAAAAAAGAAGAAACATAAGGAGAGCTTGATAAAAGAATTTAATAAAAACAGATTACATTATAAAAAATCCAAAGATTCAAAAAAATAAAACCATTCAAAACACCTGCCAAAATGACAACAACAAACAAATAACATTAGCTAAACATTGTAATACAAACAAATAAAAACAAATTGAAAATAAAAATAAAACTAACAAAAAATCAAAAACAAAACATAAAGGCTAAAATGAGTAATAAATGAACAAAAGGAATTAGTTTCAAACCTTTATAATGGTAACAAAGTTTTTTAAATAATCTCCTTTTAAAAGAGTAATATTAAATAAACAACTAATATTAACGAAACAACAATCAAAAAAAATAGTGTAAAATAGTATTAAAAAAAATAGATAGTAACAAATTAGAGAATCAGTGAAGAGAGGAAAACAGAAAATTGAAAGTCACCAGCTTAAAATCTTTTTAAGAAAATCAAAAAAGGGTTGATAATTATGGCAATCAAATCAAAAAAGAAAACAAAAAAAGTAAGAACAACTAACTCAAGAAAGATTGATAAAGAAATCAAGGCAGAGTTAACAAAAGCTCCAAAAGTAAGCAAGAGTAACAAAAAAGACAATGCAATTGTTAAAATGCTTGAATCTATCATGGGATTCTTAAGTCAGGGTTTTGTAAACACTATTACATCTCAGTTAGAGAGAATAATAAACACTTTAATTGATTACAGTGAAAAGAAGATAATTGAGATTGAAAAGAGAGTAATTAGGAGAGTTTATGTTGCTGCCTTTCTGATAATTTCTTTTATATTCTTATCATTAGCAGTACTAAGTTTCCTAACAGATGTTGCAGGGCTAACACCGATGGTCTCATATCTAACAGTAGCAATAATTTTCTTTGGGATTGGATTCATCTATGAAATC
>CAZZHT010000114.1:0-3476 GCA_964653825.1 uncultured Methanosarcinales archaeon | reverse complement strand
TCATATTTTAACTTAAGACTTATGCCAGGGAGTATCTTTCTTTCATAATACCAAAATTCTTTCTGTTTTGAAATATACCCATTTCGATATTCAAATAGATTACCTTTGTGGATTTTATTGCTAATTTTTATTTTAAAGGTTATTGCTTTTCTTGTAGGCTCTTTTTCTTTGTAAAAATCAAAATTTTCTGAAAAACCAAACCCGTTGATATGTTTTAATGATGTTTCAAAATACAAAATTCCAGGAATTATTGTTTTTTTCATTTTCTTAGATAACCTATTGCTCCAAAGGTATATTTACAAATGTTATAAAAAATGAATAAAAACCCTAATATGGGGTGCCTTACAAACTTTTTCCAATTCTTAAGATATACTGACCTCACAAAAGACAATTGTTTCTTTGATTCTTTTCTATTCTTGCTAACATAATTCCTAAAATCTTTTCCATATTTATAATATTTTAACATATGTTTCCAAAAAGACTTTGGTTCCCCAAGATGTAAGGCTTCTGCTTCTACAAAACCTGTTTTATAACCCATACAATTTAATTTGTTTTGTATATCATAATCCTCTCCGGCAGTGATTTTTGGATCAAATCCCCCAATGCTTACAAAAACTTCTTTTCTGAAAAACCTTGCAGCAGAGTGATTTAAATTATATTTGTACATATCAACTTCAAACTTTCTTATTTTTGCGATCCAACCTACTGTTTCATCAGGAGTATTGTGAACCACTATGGCGTCAAATCCTTTTTTTGATTTTTCTATACATTCACTTATTACTTCTCTATCTAAAATAAAATCAGAATCAACAAAATATACAAAATCTCCATTTGCTTTCTCAACACCATAATTTTTCTGTGCACTCCTTTCAGGTCCTTTGTTATAAACTTTATCAGTATATTTATGTGCAATTTCTTTTGTATTATCCGTTGAATTATTATCAACAACAATTATCTCTATGTTTTTATAACTTTGATTTTTTATTGATTCTAAGCATTTTTTGATGGTTTTGGAGCTGTTCTTTGTTGGAACTATTACTGATACTAAGGGTTCTTTAACCATTGTTCTAACCTCTCTATGTTTTTAATCCAATTGATATGAGATCTTGCAAATTCTAATGATTTTCTACTGAGTGTCTGCATTAATTTATCGTTATGAACTACTTCGTTCATGGCCTTCGCTAATTCTTTTGGGTTATTTTTCTTAACAATAATTCCTGTCTTATTTGCATCTCTCAGCCCAGGAACATTATAGGTAATAGCTAGAGTACCATTTGCATTTGCTTCAGTTACAATCAATCCCCAACCTTCCCTAACAGAAGTCACTATGATTGCTTTACACTTTGACATTAACTTATTTCTCTCATCTCTATCTTTATATCCAACAAAAATAACTCTCTGTTCCAGATGAAGTTTTTTAGCTAATTTATGAAGTTTATCTTTATACTCTCCATCGCCAATAATGTATAATTTAGCATTCTTAACATATTGTAATGCCTTAATAATATGGTATGCCCTCTTACTCTTTTTTAACCTTCCGCAAAAACAAAAAGCATTTTCTTTCTTGGGAACTTGCATAATAGGTTTAAAATCAACATGATTTTCCAAAACAAGAATATTTTTATCCTTCATACAAGCATATTTAATAAGATCTCGTTTGGTTGATTCAGAGACAACAAAAGCCCTTGTATTCCAATATAATTTCAAATAAAAGAATTCCAAAAGATAACCAACAATTGAAAACCAACTTTCATAAAACCACACATTTAAACAGAGTTGATGAAAAAAAGCAATCCTTTTACTTCTCTTAATAAGTAGAGGTGTAAAAAAAGGAATTGTGTTAACCTGATCAATAATCAAATCAAACTCTTTCTCATGCCTCTTAGCAAAGAGTAAACCTTTGAAATAAACACCAAGTTTACCGCCATTTCTAATAATTGTATATCCATGATAACTCTCAAGTTTTTTGGAGCCCTTAAATTGTGATGAATAAAGAACAACTGAATGTCCTCTTTGACTAAGACCTTGTAGATAAATATCAGTTACAACTTCAGCTCCACCTTTTAGTGGGTTTTTCATATCCCGCCAAGCTAACATTAGTATCTTCATTTAAAGAAAACCTCATGGTATTTCTTTTGGTAGTATTTCTTTATATGATATCTGTACCAGATTGCAAGTGTGTCTCTGAAAACAGAGGTAACATCACTAAATTCTATTGTTGATTTTGAGAATCCCTTTTTTATGTATACGGGTACTTCTACTATTCTGAACCCTTGTTTTGTTGCTAAAAAACATAATTCAAGGTCAAATGCAAATTTTTTAACGAGTGCAAGTGGTAAAACTACCTCTAAAACTTCTCTCTTAAACAGTTTGATACCTGTTTGGGTGTCATGGAGTTTTAGTCCAAATAGCATTTTAATTATGAGTGAGTATCCTCTTGAAAGTATTCTTCTTTTTAGAGGGTATTTTACCTTTGAGAATGGATGCCTTTTGTTACCAATAACCATATCTGCTGATGAGAGGTAATTGTAGAATAATCTTAGTTGAGCGGGATCTATATCACTATCTGCGTCAATGAAGGTTATTATATCCCCTGTTGATTTGTAAAAACCGTATTTTAATGCGTAGCCCTTTCCTTGATTTCTTTTGTAACCGTAAACTTTTATTCCTTCAACTTTCTTTGCTTCTTCAAAGCTGTGGTCACTCATTCCATCAACAACGACAATTATCTCATAGTTACTCGTTATTTGAGATATTTTACTCTTCATGTTTAACAGATTGGAATGTATTTCTTTCTCCAAATGGTAAACTGGTACAATTACTGAGAGCTTCTTTTTAGGGTCCATTTTTGATTCTTTTTTATTATGTTTGTTATTAAAAAATAGAGCAGTAAGCCAGAGTTTACTGATAAACAGATTTCAACTACTCTTAATATGGTTGAGTGAAATATTAATATAAGAAATGCTTCTGCCAGTACTGCAGTTAGGTATGCAAATATGAATTTATATTTATGTATGGCAAGGTTGTAACTTGCAAATACAAGGTTTAATGTGTAAAAAACCATGGATAATCCAAAGGGACCAATTAAAGAACTGATGTTATATTGTTTGCCGTATAAGATATTAACAATGAGTTTTGGAAATAAGAAGTAAGTTATTACTCCTGTTAAGCCCAGGATTGCTGTATAAGTGATGGTCTTTTTTAATAGCTTTGTAGTGTTTTTGTTCTTTGCAAAGTTCGCTGATACCATTGGAAACATAGCACCAATAAAGAACCCTGAACCAAACCAGACTATCTTTGCAACATTTGATGCCGCAATATAGTAACCTGCTTCTTTGCTTGTGAATAGATGTTTTACAAGTATCTGATCAACGGTTATCATTAGAGCAAATAGTATGTTTGCCGTGAATACAGGAATGAAATATCTTATAACAGGTTTTAAACTGAACTTTTTGATCTTTTTGTGTGATATTACT
>CAZZHT010000113.1:0-3491 GCA_964653825.1 uncultured Methanosarcinales archaeon | reverse complement strand
TAAGAGGAATAAGAAAGGAGTTACTTACAAGTAATAATGAATTTTAACCATATCATTAGTAACATAGGTTTATTATGGTTCCATTAAATAATATAAATTTTAGAATATAGTAAAAAAGATACAAAAATTTTTAAAGAACAAGATTTCTTGAAAAAGAAGAACAAAAAATCATAAATAATAATACCTGTGCTAATATTGCTTTTGAGATAATATATACTTGCACCAATATGATAATTGGTACTTATATTAACATATCTTCACAACATCAATAAGAGAGGAAAAAACATGGATGATACCATTAACAAAGACAAAGATTTCAAAATGGAGAATTCTAATAAAATCACAGATAACCCCAAAACAATTAGCAACAGTAATGTAAGTGAATCTGATAAAAATAAGGCGTTCTTAAAATACATAGAGCTTTCTGCGAATAAATTCAAAAAACAATTTATAGATGACGATACAAACATAAAAATCATATCTCATTTAGATGCCGATGGAATAAGTGCTGCTTCGATAGTAATAAAGATGCTTTCAAACATGAATATCAACTATTCTCTATCCATTGTTCCAGAAATAAATCCAAATATTCTAAATGGGCTTTTAACTGACATGTATTCTGTCTATATCCTAAGCGACCTTGGTTCAGGTTACCTAAATGACATTAGAGACATCCTATTAAAAAATGGAAAGAAAGTTCTCATACTTGATCATCATGAACTAACTGAAAATGATAGCGAAGTAAGAAGAAAATTCAAAAATAGTTTGATAGAGGTAAATCCTCATCTCTTTGAAATAGATGGGTCATCTCAAATCTCGGGAAGCGGGGTGAGTTACTTCTTTGCAAAATACTTTGATAGCAAAAACATGTCTATGGCCCACATAGCAGTTGTAGGAGCTACAGGTGACTATCAAATTGATGATGTAAACAGCGAATTAAATGAAATAATAATCAGAGATGCAATTTCATCAGGCAAACTAAAAGTAATCACAGGTTTAAAACTATTTGGAGCTCAAACAAGGCCCTTACCAAGAGTTCTCAGTTACTGTACAGACCCATACCTGCCAGGTATAACGGGTTCAGAAAACGGTGCAGTTCAGTTCTTACTAAACATTGGAATAAACCCAAAAATAGGAAACAAATGGAAGAAGTTAGTAAATCTAACAAAATCAGAAATGGAAAAACTCGTTGAAGGCATAGTGATGATGAGCATAAACAATGGTTCAATAAATCCTAACGAAATCATTGGAAAAATATATATCCTACCAAATGAAGAGAGAGAATCACCTCTCAGAGATGTAAAGGAATTCGCAACTTTACTGAATGCCTGTGGTAGAATGAATAAGGCCTCTTATGGAATTGGTGCCTGCCTAAACGAAGAAAAACTAAAAGCAAGAGCATTGGGAACTATGGTTGACTATAAGAAACAGATTATAAAATCACTCAAATGGTTTGAAAATTATAAAAATGACCCTAACTTTGTAATAAGAAAAGAAAAATACACCATAATCAATGCTCGGGACAACATCTATTACACAATGATAGGAACAATTGCCTCAATATTATCACATTCAACGGACTTACCTCAGGATCATATAATCATAGCTATGGCTGAGCAATATGATTTAAGAACAAAGGTAAGCATAAGGATATCAAAAAGAAACAAAAATGATGTCAATCTCAAAGAATTAATTGATTCCATTACATCAACAATAGGCGGTGAATCTGGAGGCCACAAAGACGCAGCTGGTGCAATTATTGATGGAGAAAATGAAAAGAGATTAATTGAAACAGCTGAGAATATTCTCAATAAAATATCTATAGAAGAAAAAGTAATCTAAGAAATAATTCAGACACCATTCTTTTGAACAAAAACTCACTAACAAAAGTTTTATAAACGATATTTCTCACATCTTTTTGAAGACAGTTAAAAACATACTAAGATTCATAAAGAAGAAAATGAAAAAGAATTCGTACAATCACACAGAGCAAAAAAACAAAAAGATAATAATAGAGTACAGAGATTTAAAATTTTATCCTTCTGAAACAGGAGAAGAAATAAAATGTATCTTCATGAAATACTTCACCTTTCAGATAAAGATAGACAATCTTCCTAACCTCATAGAATCAAAAGAAATAAAACTCACAAACGGATTAATAATTCTAAGAAACCAGAAATACGAAAACAAGATAACAAGAGAAATAGATAAAAACATAAACAACCTCATGACTATAATCGATAATAAACCAGCAGTGTTCATCTATGAAGGTTTAGGGATACCATTAATCGGGGCAAACTCTTTTGGAATCGTTGATAGAAACACAAATTGGATAGAAGTCAAACCCATAACTTTGTGTAACTTTGATTGTATATTCTGCTCAGTATCACCTTCATTAAGAAAAGTGAATTATGTGCTTTCCGAAGAATACATAATAAAGACCCTTAATGAAATAGTAAAGAAAAAACATGAGAAGGTAAATATATTCATTAATGCTCATGGAGAACCATTACTTTATTCAAGATTAAACGACCTAATAAAGGACATGAGAAAAAACAGCAAGATAAACAAAATCCTCTTAGTAACCAACGGATCTTTATTAACACAAGAAAAAATAACAGAATTATTCAACCTCGGATTGACAGAGTTAAACATATCAATACACTCATTAAACCCAGAGAATGCAAAAAAACTCACCAACTCAAAATATAACATTACAAAACTAAAAAAGCTAATACTAAAAAATAAAGACAAAAATATAGTTCTCACACCTGTATTTATGAAAGGTATTAACGATAAAGACATTGAGGAACTCGTTGAATTCTGTGCAGAGAACAAGATAAGAATAGAAATCCAGAATTATTTAGAGTACTCCCATGGAAAGAGACCAATAAAGTCAATATCAATGGAAGAATTTTATAACATACTAAGAGAATGGGAAAAAGAGTACAACACAAAACTAATTAACACCCCTAAGGATTTTATAAAGGATACTGTACTCAATAACCCTTTCAAGAAAGGTGAAATCATAAAGTTAAAACCAATAATTCCAGGCAGATTACCAAATGAAATAATCTCATCATCAAGAAATAGAGCAATATCAATAATCCTAAAAAGAAGACCAATTCCTCTAAAATGGGAAACATTTAATAAGAAACAAATGATAAAGTGCGAGGTCATAAGAACCAAACACAACATAATAACCTGTAAGGAGATATAAAAAAGAGATGTGCAGCTAATTTTAATATTGTAGAATTACAAACAGAAATAATTAAATTAAATCAAAATATTTGAAATTCATCAAAAATTTAAAATTTAAAGGGATTTTAAACTCTTAAAGATATCTTATATCTTTAATTAAAATTTAACTAAAATAACCTTATGGTAACTAAAATGATTCTAGAATCTATAAAAAATTAAAAAATGGAGTTTACAAAAGAACAACCCACAAGAATAGAGTTCATTATTTATAAATAATTTTAAAGTTACCA
>CAZZHT010000112.1:1226-3525 GCA_964653825.1 uncultured Methanosarcinales archaeon | reverse complement strand
AATAGTTCCATTTTTAATAATTCATTTCTAAATAGTTCTCTTATGGGTACTAAGTTGTTTAATAATCCAATAAGAACATATTTTTATGCATTGATTATTTTCTTAGTGTTTTATTTCTCGATGATTTTAATTGAGAGGGTAATCATTGTAAAACTTAAGAAGCTAGCTAAGAAAACAAAAACCCGTATTGATGATATTATAATTAATGTGATTGCAAAGGTAGGCTGGCCTTTCTATTTTTCTGTGGCTCTTTATTTTTCATCACTTATTTTTGTAATGCCTCCGATGTGGAGTAGGGCAATTTCAGAGATTATGATAGTAATTGTTACAGTTTATGCAATCCTCGCAGTCCAACACATCATGGATTTTTATACGAATGATTATATTAAAAAAGAAGACAAAGAAGAGCCCAAATCAAAGCATATTTCAAGATCACATGTAAGAGCCCTAAATATACTGGGAAAGATAGTTTTATGGTCTACAGCACTGCTTTTAATTCTTGAAAACCTAGGTTATAATATCTCAGCACTTATTGCGGGGTTAGGTATTGGTGGTATTGCAATTGCCTTTGCTTTGCAGAACATACTGACTGATATTTTTGCATCTTTTTCTATTTATTTTGATAAACCTTTTGAAGAAGGGGACTATATTACCATAGGAGATGAATCAGGAACTGTTAAAAAAATAGGTATCAAAACCACTCGATTGGAAACTCTTCAAGGGGATGAGCTCGTAGTTTCAAACAAGGAACTTACAGAATCTAAAGTACACAACTACAAAAAGATGAAGAAGAGAAGAGTTAGTTTTAATATAGGTGTTGAATATGACACACCTGTGAAAAAACTCGAGAAAATTCCAAAGATAATCGCAGATATTATTAATAAGATAGATAAAGCAGAAATAAGTAGAGTGCATTTCAATAGCTTCGGTGACTCCGCTCTGATATTTGTTATTGTATATTACATCCAAAACAGTGATTATGTACTTTACATGGATATACAGCAAAAGATTAATCTTGAGATTATGAAGGTCTTTGAAAAAGAGAAAATCTCAATGGCTTTCCCAACTCAGACAATATATTTGAAAAAATAAATGAATGATAAAAGATAAAATAATAAACAGAGCTTTTAAAAATAGAATAGAAACAGATAGAGTTGGATAGTATATTGTATATGGTTGTTTCAATTGTATATTATTGTAAAACAAATGGTTGTAAAAAATCATAATAGATAGTAGGTTATGAATTATGAGAATAATTAAGGTACCATTATCAATAGGAGGTATGGGTAAGACAAACGGATGTGAGCTTGCCCCTGAGGAAGTTATAAAGCAATCTAATGACCTTTACTTAAATGAATCAGGAAAAGTTGTTGATATTACGTTAGATGAGATTAAGATTAATAATTCAAACATTAGCGAGAGCTTCGAATCAATTGAGGCCTTTGCTACAAAGCTGGGTTCTGACTTTGTTAATAAAATAAAGGATGATGAGAACCCTGAAAAAATCTTTTTTATTGGAGGGGATCATTCTATTACATACCCAATAATGAGGGGATTGTTAAAAGATAATTATTTGGGTTTGGTAGTTTTTGATGCTCATCCTGACTGTGAGAATTACTTCAAACCACCGACGCATGAAGATTATCTGAGAACTCTTGTCGAAGAAAAAACAATTGAAGCAAAAAATATACTGTTGGTTGGGTTGAGAAATTGGGATGACAATGAAGTTCAGTTTCTAAAGGATTTTGATATTAGTTATGTTACTATGTCTACGATTGTCGAGAAAGGAATACTTTGGTTAACAGATGTTATCAATGACTTCTCAAAAGAGTTTGATGGCTTGTACTGTTCTATTGATATTGATGTTGTGGATCCTGGCTTTGCTCCGGCAACAGGTTATATAGAACCTGGTGGATTGTCCTCAAGAGAGATGATAAGCATTCTATCAAAAATAAGGAAAAATGTGATTTTTGGTGATATTGTCGAAATTAATCCTAAAAAGGATTTTAATAATATGACTTCAAAACTTGGAGCAAAATTACTCTGGGAGTTGGAAAGGGTCAAGCAGGTAAAATAAGTAAGTAAAATAATGGGTAAAATCAAATTCTGTCAAATAATAAAATAATCTAAAATAGTGAATGAGTTGTATTCTACAAACGAGATATTATATTTAAGTAACTCACAAAAGTAGCAAAAGCATATGAAATTCGTAGAATATAGGAAATAAAGATAAAGAATGTATCAGTGTTTAATTGGCAAAGGTTAATGAAGGGAGTTAATAAGATTAAGAATATGATAA
>CAZZHT010000112.1:0-1126 GCA_964653825.1 uncultured Methanosarcinales archaeon | reverse complement strand
TTCATATTCTCTTGCAATTGTACTTTTGCCAGCAGTTGAGTAACCTACAAAGAGATAAACATTATTATTGATGAATAAACTCGATGAATGAAAGAAGGTATATTTTTTTAGTGTGGCTTCAAGTATGAATATGAAGGTTATTATTTTCTTAATAATTGATGAAATATAATATGAATCTAAAAAGGTGTTCATGAAGATGTGATGGTTTTTCAGATTTAAAAATCCATGAGATATGCGCATTCTTGAGTTTATGAATAAGACATCTGGGCTTTTAGAGCTTTTACAGTTTTCAGATGTTTTAGAGTTCTCAGAAATTTGTGAGTCATGATTGGATTGTTGTAAATAAGTTAAAAGCTGTTTGTAAAAGATGGTTTTTTTTGATTTTTCATCATAAGAGATGAGATCATATTTCTTTTCGTTTTCGGGCTCTTTGAAATCATAATCTAAACTAATAAATGAATAGGGTTTGTAAGTATAAATCTGTTTCATATAATCAATCATGTCCTTGTTTATGATTGTTTTTTCTTTGCTGTATTCTATGTTGATATCGTTAATCACAATATCAATGGTATAGTTTATTGTGATTTTGTAGGGATTGTCTTCCTTTTTTGAGAAGTTAATGAAACTCTGAAATAAAGAATCTAATTTATGAGATATGACTGCATCAGGAGAAGAGGTGTTGTTGTAAATGTTGATGATAATTTTGAGATTGAGAAAATAAATTGAGCTTGAAAGTATTTTTGAAGGAATAATTATTTCAGATGATTGTGGATTTGACAATGTTTCCTTTTTGATGGCTTTTGAGGACATAATTCTTGGAGAGTTTTAAAAGGTTTTTCATTCATGCTATTTGATGATTGTAGTAGATTTTTATGCTTTTTGATTGTAGAGCAAAAAGTAATAGTTTGATAAAAAATCAAAATGATAGGAAAGAAAAGGTAAATTGGGTTGATTAATAGAGAATATTAGTAAAAGGAAATTTGATTAATTTTCTCAATTATTAAAAGAAAAAAGGGAGAATCTGTTGAGAGATTTTTGTTTAATAATTTGAGCCAAATCGAAAGTTATAATTATGAAAACGATAATCTAAATTTTATGAATCCATTCAGTTTTGTTATTTTAGATA
>CAZZHT010000111.1:0-3934 GCA_964653825.1 uncultured Methanosarcinales archaeon | reverse complement strand
AGATAAATATAACGTTTCTAAACAGAAACATGCACTTATAGTATTTGAATGATTTCACATTCTTTTTTTAGATTTTACAACTTTTTTTACATCTCGCAAATTTTACAACAGTCCCTTTTTAAAGTAATAATCTTATTACTGTAAATAATAATCTCACTACTATAAATTACTACTATAAATTTTTTTGCCATGAATTATTACCATAATTCTATATTTCTTAATATTTACCTAAAAAACATCATTAATATTACCATTATCAATCTTGTCATTATCAATATTATCATTGCCACTATGCTTAACATTATTTTCTATAGGAAGATTCTCCTTAGAACCCTCTTCATCTATATTACTATTTTTATCACTTACAACATTGTCCCTTGAATTTGAATCAGAATAAGAATCAGAATCCAACACAGAAGCGACTTTAGATTCACCTTCAGCTTTTAAGCTGGTTTTAGATTCAATTTTTTTCCCATTAGAGTCATCTTTATCATCTCTAATAGCAGATTTCCCAGCTTTTTGTGAGGAAATAGAACTATTTCCCGAATCCTTAGAAAAACTCTTACTATATTTAGATTCGACAGTTTTACCAATTTTATCAAGTTTACTCTTTATTCTCTTACTATTTGGTGTCTCAAAATAATCATAAAACTTTTTACTCAACGAAAGCAAATAGCTATTACCCTTTTTCTTTTTAACAATTAACCCCAACTCAACCAACCGATTTATATCCTTATATGCTGTAGTTGATCTTGACTTAATAACATAAGATTGCATCACAGGACTTTTCCACGCAATATAACTCAGTGTTTCAATTAGAGATTTACCTAACTCTGTTTCAATACCAAGTTTCACAACATAATTATAGTATTCATCTCTAACATCCATTTTCCACTTATCCTGATTGCTATCGTATCGTATTGTCAATGCAGAATCTCTATGGACATATTCTTCCTTAAGAGTTTTAAGGTACTCCTCAATATTATCTTCCTTTACCTTTCTTCCAGTATACTTTCTAATCTCTTTGATACTCATCCAGTTTCCTGACGAGAATAGAATTGCTTCAACTATCCTACTGATTTTACCCTTATTTTTACTTAGATCTGAGCTTGAATACATCATTCTCCTTTACTATTAGGTTTTCTTTTAATAATTTTTCTGTTATTGGCTCAATATAATCCTTTGGTAGGCCCGACAATTGGCAGAGAACATTAACATCCTTAGGGCCATTCATCAATGCTACAAGAATAAGATTCCGTGTAATAATCTCCTGGTTTTTTAGAATCTGTTCCTTTGTTTGATCATTATTTTTAACGATATAATTAAGTTCATGCAGTTTCCCAAGGAGATCATTAATAAATGTTGTCAAATGAGTATTCTTCAAAACAAGTGTAACCGGCTCGATAATTTCAATAGATGATGGCATGTAATCAAATGAAAAATTAATAACATCCATCACATTCTTAAATAGTATTTCAAGTTCAGCAAAAGCACTGTACAAATCACCTATTTTTGCAAGAGACACCCCTTCCTGAGCAGGTAATTTTTCAGGTTTATTAACTTCTTTTTTATATAATAGATACCTATCATTAATGTCTATTTTTTCAATATAATCATTAAGGGTCTTCTCAACATAATCAATTGGTTTTCCTACAATTTGTAAAATTATTCTACAATAAAACCAACCTTCTGATCTTTTATCATTGAATTCAGCAGTTGTAATCATTTCAATCATACCTTCAATAATTTAACTTTTGTTTAAATCTTTTTATAAAAACACAATTATAAAAAGCAATATTATTAAAACAAAAACAGTAATAATAGTAATAACAATATTCAATAGTAATAACAACATTAATAACAATTAAAAACCCAGAATTTCTTATTATATTTAAAGCTTTTTAAGTTTTATAGCTTTTCTAGTTTTCAAATCTTTGATTTTTGTTTCTTTTTTTTGTTTTTTAAATTATTTCTGTTTTCAATTATCAGTATTTAAATCAACAGGATAGAACCTACTCAGTAGGAATAGAACACATTCAGTAAAGATAGCCTATATAGATATTAATAAATATACATATCAAGAGTCATAGACTATAATAAAACACAAAATAAAACATCAACAATAACAGACATCAATAGACACCCCTTTATTTCCAGTAGAACCAATACTAGTTTACAACATCGAAAAGTTTATATATATGTTGTGTTATTAATATGTTAATATAGTAAAAGCTATACTAAAATAGAGAAAGATGTTTTTTAAGGCTCTCCAGGTCTTTCTTATGCTTCACCCCCCTTGTAATGAAATAACTGGAGAGCCCTTTTTTTTATTTTTAAGCAACTTTAAAACTTTGGAGTTAAATATTTTTTAAAAAATTTGCGGGAAGTGATATAAAATGGATTTTATAGTACAAAATGCCCTAAAACATGCTGAGGAAACACCACAGTCAAAGGTTGGTGAGGTTAACATTAAAGTTATCGGTGTTGGTGGTGCTGGTAACAACATGGTATCTTGGTTATACAAAAAGGGAGTTAAAGGAGCAAAAATTGTTGCAGTTAATACTGATCAACAACAGTTGGATATTATTTCAGCTGATTCTAAACTCTTAATTGGAGGAAATGTCACCAGAGGATTGGGGTGTGGGGGTTACCCAAAAAAAGGAGAAGAATCTGCAAAGGACTCCCAATCGCAGATTAAAAATCTTATCAACAATGCTGACATGGTCTTTGTATGTGCAGGAATGGGTGGAGGCACAGGTACAGGTGCAGCTCCTGTGGTTGCAAAGATTGCAAAGGAAACTGGAGCAATTGTTATCGGAACAGTAACAATGCCATTCAATATTGAAAGAGCAAGAATTGATAAAGCCGAATTTGGTTTATCTAATTTAAGGCAATACTGTAATACCGTAATAGTTATAGATAACAATAGATTGGTTGCAATTGCCGGTCAATTACCAATTCAGCAGGCTTTCGCAGTTGCAAATGAACTTATTGCCACAATGATTAAAGGAATTGTTGAGATAATCTCAGTACCTTCATTAGTTAACCTAGATTATGCAGATGTTCGGGCAATCATGACGGGTGGTGGTGTTGCAGCTATTGGAGTTGGTTCTTCAGATACAAAGAACAGGGTAACAGAAGCAGTTAATGGAGCCCTATCTAACCCATTACTTGAGATTGACTATAAAGGAGCCACAGGCGCTTTGATACATATTCATGGTGGACCTGACCTTACTCTTGAGGAGGTTAACGCTGTTGGTGAAATGGTTACTGAACAGATGGATCCTGATGCAAATGTAATTTGGGGTGCCAGAGTTGACGAGAACATGAGAGGCAAACTCGTTGTTATGACTATTGTCACAGGTGTTAAATCACCATGGATACTTGGGCAGCCAACACCTGAGGAACACAATCAGAGGAAAAGAGAGATAGGATCACAACTAGGAGTTGACTTTGTCTGAGCCTTTCCTTTCAAGAAAGCCTCGGGAAAAAAGACCACTTTTGATTACAGTGAATACAACTAACTTCTATTGTTGATTACTCAGCTAAGCAAAAGGACCTCTCTCCCTGAGGAAATCAAGTGATAATATTATTTGTTATATAACTTATTTCTTTTTATTTTTATGACTTTTTTTGGTAAGAAAATACAATTTGATTATATCAAAGTAGATCTTCTTTTGTGAACGTTTCTTGAAAAGAAAAGATGGCACAGCTAAGAAACATACAAAAGAAAACAAGAGTTACAAAACTTAGCAAAACAAATCTTCTTTTGTGAACGTTTCTTGAAAAGAAAAGATGGCGCAGCTAAGAAACATACAAAAGAAAACAAGAGTGACAGAACTTAGCAAAAAAGATATTCTTTTGTGAACGTTTCTTCAAAAGAAAAGATGGCGCAGCTAAGAAACATACAAAAGAAAACAAGAGTGACAGAACT
>CAZZHT010000110.1:0-3945 GCA_964653825.1 uncultured Methanosarcinales archaeon | reverse complement strand
TATATTCTATTACACAAAACACCTAGTTAAAGGATACTCTAACATGGAAGGAGTATCCTATATTCTATTACACAAAACACCTAGTTAAAGGATACTCTAACATGGAAGGAGTAATAGGAAATTATATTCCAGATGGCGTTCCATTAAAAACAGCAATGAATGGTGTAAGTTATGGTTTAATTCCACTTCAAGAGTGGTATAATACCGTTGATGAGATGATAAATGTTTCCAATGCAAAGTTAATAAACAAGAATTATTCAATCACAGTTTGTGTAGAAACCATGGGAGACAAGGACTGCAAGACAATTCCAGTCACAGTACAAGGATATGAAAAGGTGTTAAGATGAATTTCAAAATAAAAAACAGAACAATAGTTTCATTAACAGCAATTATCATAATTCTACTGAGTTTAACAACTGTCTTTGCTTCAACAACCTCTAACTCCGAGAATCTCTTAAAAGAGTATTACTCATCATTTCAAGAGAAAAACATACAGAGATATCTAAACTCACAGTACCTTGACAATCTCAACTCCTCTGAGCTTAAGAACAAAAAGGATTACATCAACAAACTATGGGACACTTATGATGTCATTAGTTACAGAATCTCAAACATTTCAACATCAGACATTGATAAGGACTCAATCATTGCAAGTTACAACATAAACACAAAAATAAACATAAAGAACTCATCAACCAATAACAAAGAATTTGCATATAGCATGAATATGGTTGCAATAATTTACAAAAACAAAATCCTAAAAATCATCCCAGCATCTATCTTCGATTACAATACTGGAGCAATACTAAAAATAAACAATCTCAACTCACAAAAAGAGATTTATAATATCACAAAAGAAACAAATAATAATTATAACAACACTAACAAAACAGAATCCTCTCTAAACAATACAAACAATGATACCCTTGAAAAGCTAAGGAATTTATCAGTATCTCTTGAATCTTATCCATTAGTAAAAAGAGTAATAGGAAAAAACAAAAAGGTCAAATTAGTCATAAAAAATAAAACAAATGATTTTTATTTCAAAATAAATGACACTCACATAGCATCATCACAGAACATAAAAGAAAGTGACCTAAATTACATTGTTATAGTCAACTCAGAAACAATCAATAGATTAATCAAAGGTAGTGATCCTCTTGATGAGTTCAACTCTGGAAACATTGAAGTTAAAGGCGTAAATATAGGTTCTAAGGTAAAATTATTCTTCATAAAAATAGGACTAAAAATATACTCTTGGTTTAGGGGTAAAAAGAAAGATACCAGCTCAATAGTAATCATCGCAGATGAAGGTTCACTCACTAAAAAGAGCAAATATGACTTCATAGGCAACGGCCCAAGAAACTCAAAAGAGGTCTACCTTGCAGCAGAGGGTTCTTCTGTCAAATATAATTTTAAATCAGATAATTCAGGAATTTACAATTTATACATTGGTATCAATGATGATGGAAAGCACTCCAATGGCAAAAGAGACGCAACAATAGAAACAAACGATGAAAAACTACACTACAATCACATTTCAATGAACACAAAACAATGGAAGTTAATTTATATTGGAAAAGTCAACATAAAGAAAGGTGATAACACGATAATAATAACAAAAGATAAAACAACAGATGCTGCATTCATCATGAACCAAATCATTTTAAACCAAACTAACTAAAAGAACAAAGATTCTACGTATAGCATCGCTTCAACCATAAAGAATATCCATTGAATGAGTTCATAATTTATTAAACTGCTCCATTAATTCATCATTGTTTTCAATTTTTGAGATTCCACTTAATTGTTCTCTTGCATTTTCTAATGTTTAAGATGTATCAAAATCTTTGGCACCTTCAAGAGCAATCAAAGACAGAGTCCCATTAAATTTTTTGCATTTGATTTAATATTTCTGAAATACAAACTATAAAATGAGCCAAGAAAAAACAAAAGAATCACAAAATCAACAAAACAAAAACGAAGTCAGCATAAAAAAGTACTCGGAATTAGAAAAATTTAAATAAATAAGACCAAAAACTAACATCATGAATGAAACAACACTTGAATCATCACCAAACTACACAAGAAATCTTATTATCTCAGTACTCATTTCACTTTTAATAACACCTATTGTAAAATTAATTTTAATAAACGCAGTTCCATCTCTAAAACTTAGAACACTCGAAAGCATAACACTATACATCGCAATAACAGCCATAATACTAATAGTTCTTTCTCTAAGAAAAGGGAAGAAATACAAACTAACCCAAACCAGCATAATTGACTCAAAAACAACCGTTACATATAAAGAGATTAGCTCAATAAAACTAAAAAAATCAAAGATATCAATACCGCAAGACATAGGTACAATAAGCATATACAAAAAAAATGGAAATCCTATAAAACCCACAATAATCCTAAAAAACATCGAAAACGCAGAGAAGATTTACAATAAACTCATTCAAGAGATAGTAGACACAAAAGAATCCAATGAAATAATTTACAAAACAAAACCCATTCCAAGATACTGGCAAGCCAATGGCGAAACAATACTTCAAATCATTCGCATCACAGTAATAGCCATCTTGATATCACTACCATCAGTATACCTCCCACAAATCCTAAACTGGACACTAAATCTTAATATGACCACACTCAATATAAAAAGAATCATGGATTCACCAACTAAAAACACATTACCGCCCATGGTATACTTTGAGTTACTACTAATACTTTCAGTAATCTTAATAATTTTATACATAAAAGAAAGAAAACTCAAAAAAACAGAATATATTCTAAGAAAAGGCTACATTGAGATAATACAGAAAAGCATTAGCATTACAAGAAAGATATGGCCTTACCAAAACTTCATTGAAACTGAAATAAAAAACAAAAGATTAAAACAAAAACAAATAGGCACAATACACATCTTAATCCCAAACAAATATAGGAGAGGGAACACGCAACAACCATTAGAATCATTAAACACAAGAAAAAATCAAACCAACTATTACAATATCGATGAATACCAAATAAGCAAAAATGACATCATTCTTAAAAACTGTGAAAACCCAATCATAGTTTACAACAAAATTCAGGATATCCTAAAATCGAAAAAAGAAAACAAAGAAGAAAATCAAAAAGAAACAACAAACACCATTCACAAAAAAGAAGAACAAGAAAGCATACCTTTAATAACACTCAAACCAAAATATAAAAGAAAAACATTCATAAGAACAGCAGTATCTACTACAATAATGACATATATAATACTCGTAACAATGATACAAACAGTAATAGAAAAATCTCACGAAGCCCCCCAAGATTTAAAGGCCTCACTAATCTTTTACTTAATCATATTTGTGATTACAGTAATAACTATTCCCATTGTTATATTTTACATACAAAAAAGAATAAAAGTAACAATCTACAAAGAAAAGATAGAAATCAAAACTGGAAGAACAACAGAGATAATCCCAAGAGAAAATATCTCAGAATTAGAAATAAAACAAACGGAAGCACAAAAAGAGTACAACCTCTGCTCACTCATCATAAAAAAAGATGAAAAAAAATACTCATCAATCGAAGCAAGCCCAACACCCTTTCCCAACTTACCTTACTCAGACAAACTAAAAACAATAATAGAAACAATAAACCACCAACAAAACACAAATTAAAAACGAAAAATATGACACTTGCTTAGTCATTAAATATACCTCTAAAAAACTAAACTCGAGATTCAACCTTTTTCTTTCTTATGCTCTTAACAGACCTAAAAATAAAGTAAATCAAAAGCAAAATACCACTACTAATCAAATAAACTGAAAGCGGAATCTTATTGAAAGCAAAAGCAATCTTAGAAAACAAAGAAAAACAAGCCAAAGTCAAAGAGCTTCAAGACAAGATTAATAAAAGGGTTTACAAGCTTTATGGTTTAACTGA
>CAZZHT010000109.1:0-3988 GCA_964653825.1 uncultured Methanosarcinales archaeon | reverse complement strand
CTTTTTACAACTTTGATGACTAAAAAACAATTAAAAAGAACTCAGGAACAAAAAAATCAAGGAGAAAATAAGCAAAAAACTAAGAAAAGATAAAAAACAATTAAAAAATAAGGTAAGAAAGAATAATTTCACAAAAATGATTACATCAAAATAAAAATGAATAACAGCAAGGAATAATAAAATAAATTAAAAGAATAAAAAACATCTAAAAAATAATAAAGAATAAACCAACAACAATAATAAAGAAATAATAAAAAATAATTGTTAAAAAATGGAAAACAAACAAAACAAACCAGAAGAAAGAGAAACAAAAAGAAAAGAATCAGATAACAAATCATCAGATAAAAAAATACAATCATCTGAAGAAATAAACAACCTATACTATCAATATCAGAATCTAACAACCACTGTTGAACAATTAAACCAACAAGTTGAGTATTTAAAATCAGAATTAGATAACCTAAAATACTTTAAATCTGGATTAAATGAGCTCACATCAAAAGACGACAACAACGAAACACTCATACCAATTGCAAATGGTATATTCATGAAGGCAAAAATAAGCAACACAAAAGATTTTTATGTGAACGTAGGAGCAAACACAATCGTTAAAAAAACTAAAGAGCAGACCATAAGTTATTTAAATAAAAAAATTGAAGAGCTCAGAGACAACCTCAATATCCTGAATCTAAACATACAGAGATACTATCAACAAATTAATGCAATCGCAACAGAAATCAACAATCTTCAAAGAGGTAATAATTAAAAACAGTAGTAATTAAATAAAAAACAACAATAAAAAATAGTAAAATAGAATCACATAAACAAAAATCAAATAAAAGGAATAATAAACAGCATAACAAACAATATAAATGGCATAATAAAAACATAAAGAGTATAACAAACAGTACAGCAATTAATTCAAAATACAAAGGTGAATAATCATGTTCAAGTTTCTAAAAAAAATAATACACAAAAACATAGATAAAATAAGCGAAGAAATTGAAGAAGAAGGAGAAAAAGAAGAAATCAATAAAAGAGAAAAGGAAACAGAGAATAACACAAATGAACAAGAAGAAAGCACTGAAACAGAAGAAACAATAGAAGAAAATAACACTATAAGAGAAGAAAGTCAAGAGAACAAAAAAAAAGAGATAAAAGAAGGAAGAGAAATCTCAAGTAAAGAAGAATCTAGTCAAAATGAAAAAGATAAGAACACTCATAACAAACACACAACAGAAGAACATAATCCAATAAGAAAAAAAATAGATGAAGACAAAGAAAATAATAAAGAAATCACAGAAGAGAAAAAAGAACAGAAATCAGATAATATTAAAGAAAAAAAAGAAGGATTCTTTGCAAAATTAAAAAAGCACTTAACAACAAAAACAATCTCAGAGGAGTTATTTGATAAGCTCTTTTCTGACTTTGAGATATCACTCTTAGAAAATAATGTTGCTTATGAAATCGTTGAGAAAATAAAAGAGGATTTAAAAGAGGCAATTGTTAACAAAAGCTTGGAAAAGAAGCAAATAAACAGTATTGTTGAAAAGACGCTCGAAAAGTCTCTGAGAGAAGTATTGAGCACAGAGCCAATTGATATAATTAAAGAAATCAAAGAGAACAAGCAAAAATACAATGAGATAAACAGAGATAACAATAACAACAAGGAAGAAATTGAAAACAAGGATAATAATAGTGAAATCATAACTAAAGAAAATAACGATAACAACGAGAAATCCAGACACTCAAGACCCTATGTAATTTGCTTCTTTGGAATAAATGGTAGCGGAAAAACAACCACTATTGCAAAGATTGCTCATCTCCTAAAGAAAAACAACATAACTTCTGTAATGTCTGCATCAGATACCTTTAGAGCTGCGGCAATTGAGCAGCTTGAAGAACACGGTAAAAAATTAGGAATAAAGGTCATCAAGTATGATTACGGAGCCGACTCGGCTGCGGTTGCTTTTGAAGCAATAAACTATGCAAGAGCCCATAATATTGATGTCGTTTTAATTGACACAGCCGGCAGATTAGAGTCAAACACAAACCTAATGAATGAACTCAAAAAGATAATAAGAGTAACAAAACCGAATTTAAGGATCTTTGTAGGTGAATCAATAACAGGAAATGATTGTATCGAACAAGCAGAGAAATTCAACGAATCAATAGGATTAGATGGAATAATTCTAACAAAAGCTGACATTGACGAACGAGGAGGTACAGCAATATCCCTTTCATATTTATTAAAGAAACCAATACTGTATTTAGGAACAGGTCAAAACTACGATGATTTAATTAAATTCAATCCTGACATAATTTTAAATACCCTCTTCAATGAATAAACAAATAAGATAAGAAAAAAATGAATTTAATGAGAAATCAAGATAAAGGAGAGATTAAAGAAAGAAATAAAAAAGAAAATAAAGAGAAAAGAATAATCACGAAAAGATTGCTTCAAAATAAAAAGAAATAAAGAAACTACAAGAAACTACAATCAAAACATCAAAGTAAACAAAAACAACTATAATAAAACAATAATAGAGAAATAATAAAAAACACAATCAAAGAAGCAAAAAACAAACAAACAGAAACAAAATGAATCATTAAATCACAAACTTCAATTTACTAAGCCAAGTTTAATATAAAAACTAACTTTTAGATGTTAATCCTACTTATTATTAGTTAACCTCATGTATTGCCACAACATTATATCTTGCTACTTGCTACAAAAATCATAATTGTTAATATTTCATACACAATATTACTCATAGAGATATATTATCATATTGTTCTCATAATCATCATATACTAATTAGACACTAATAGTTGACCTTGATGACCTAAAAATCACTCATTTATGAGTCACTGGCCTATTTAGCACTATAACGCCTACTTACTTAACGCAATCATGTGGTATATAACCTGCTAATTCTGCTTTTTCTTTTGTCTCATAGTATCTCTTTTTCTTGATTCTTTTTGCTACTGGACAACTCTCAACATGGTACATTTTTGAGTTCTTACCAGCCACATACTTTTTCTTAATCAGATTTTTAGGTTCAGGAGCTCTTTTCAATTTACCTGCCTGCTTTGGTATCTCTATCCAACCAGAGTTATTTTTCTTATAGCTCCTTACATAATTCTTTGAACTCAGATCGCTAAGATTATTGAGAGCATTTGTAACGCTTGATTCCGACTTCTTAGTATGTAGCTTAGACATAGAAGTTTCATCACTTACTTTATTAAGAGATATACCCTTCTCATTTTTATTAATATCCTCAACTCTTTCCGATGAGGTTTTCTTAGATTTAAGCTTAGATTTAGGCCTCTCGATATTAACCTTGGGTTTCTCTGGACTTTTTTTAGATAAATTCTCCTTACTTTCATTGAGTTTCTTAGTATCCTTATTAATGATTTTCTGAGCTTTCTGAAGAACCTTAGCTGTTTCCTCAAGCTCCTTAGCTTCTTTAACTAACTCCTTACTATCAAAACCATTTTTTTTATTAATTCGTTCTCTCTTGATTAGATCGTCAACAACAACGACCAAACCAAAACTATTCAGTGAAAAACCAACAATCATTGAAAATCCCAAAGAAGCATTAAGCAAATACAAAGCCAGGAAAAACAGTAATGAAACACTAAAATACAATATGAATAAGAGATCAAGCTTATGATTTTCTGCAATTGCTGAGAAAACACCCATAGTAAGTATTGCTAAAATCAAAAGAACATAATAACCCTGACCAAAACTCAAAGTAGAGGTCTCATCAAGCATCGCTAAAAGATTAATTAACAATACTACTAAGACCATAAAAACAGTTGAAACCTTCATTTTTCCATTTCACCTCTTCACTTATTTAGAGAGTACAATAATTTAATAACCTAATAATTTAATAATTTAATAACTCAAAATAAAAAGACATAATAAAATACAATATAAAACAAATATAAATCGAGTATGAATTGAAGTATAAATTCCAGTATA
>CAZZHT010000108.1:0-4001 GCA_964653825.1 uncultured Methanosarcinales archaeon | reverse complement strand
TAATAATAAATAGAATAAATAACCTGAGAAATAATCTTTTTATAATCCTTAAAATCAATAGTAATTCTCTTCAATTCATTACTGTTATTCAAAAAAGGTTTTATCACTAAATAATCAGGGTTCTCGTCAATACTTAAAACGTCACCTGATTTTAATTTGTTATCAAGAACCCACTTTTTAGGTAATGAAACAGTATAGGTTGAACCAGCAATTAATTGTATTTTTCTAATATTCATTTTCAATTACCTTAGTTAGTTTCGTGATTGAAACCAAACCTTTTTGAAAAGAGTTTAAATACTCTTATTTATAGTTTTTTGTATTATTTATATATGAAATTTCTAACACTACTTAAAATAAATGACAAATACGAGTAATAAAAAACGATTTTTATATAAAATATGTTGAATAAATATATAAAACTTGTTAAACTAACCTTTTGTTAGGGGGTGATGTTTAAATGAACCACACTTACGTAATTAGAGGAGGAATATTTGATCCAGATAAACTTGATGAGGCTATGGAAGAAACTAAACAAAACAATATAAGAAATACCAAAGAAATGACATTAAAATCAAAGAGAAATAACAGAAACGCTCTTAAGAAAATATTAATAAAATCACTAAACCGGAGAAGAAGTGAGCTAATTCAATAGAAAAGCAAAAAATCGAAAACTAAGAAAGCCAGCAAAACAAAAAGCCATGAAAATTGAGCATAAACCGATAATAAATCAAGAAACAAAGAAAAGAGCAATAGCAAATTACAGTGACTTTTTGGTTTTTTTTCTCTTGTAGGAAATAAATACCTACACCAAATATTATGGTATAGAAGAATACGACAGAATCCAAAACAAAATATGGTTTGATTTATTAAACAGTACTAAACAATAATAAGTATAAAATAATAAGAAATCAAAGAAAAAACAAAATTAGTTTCCAATTCTACATCTTATTCTAATTCAATTGTCACAATTGTAATCATTTGCTACAATTGCAATCTAATAGAAACTAATCTAATAAAAACAATAAAAATTATAAAAACAATAAAATTGATTGAATTGACCCAATTATTCTACAATAGTAACAGAAGAACCAATCGCCTGACCAGGCATTCCCTTCTCAAAATGTACTCTCAGGGCACCATTTCTACCGTGTGTATTGGTAACTTCGCCTTTAATCTCACTCTCTGCAGGAGATTTCCATATTACCTTTTTACCGATAAACTTCTCTGCTTTCTCTCTTGTTTCAACACCATCAACAACAACAATCATCTGATTAGTAGTTTGATTATGTACACTCCTTCGATAATTAACAATTCTTCCATTTAAAACATTACTCATAATTAAACACCTCACATAAAAACAAATAAGGATACATAAACAAAACATAAAAAACGAAAATTTTCTTTTCAGTACTTAAAATCAGTATATAACATAAATTCTATTTAAAAAAGAACCTCCGTTCTATTTAAAAAATTTTCCTTTTTATTTATTTAAAAAATAACATTGAAAAACCTTGAAAAACATTTAAAAATCACATTTTCTCAATCGGCTCAATGTTAAGCAAATTCAATCCCTCTTTAATAACCTCTGAAACAAGATAAGAGAGCAAAACTCTCATCCATTTGACGCTGTCATCATCTTCATTAATTATTTTGTACTGATGATAGAAATTATTATATTGTTGAGCAATACCAATTAAAAATCTTGCCAAAATGTTTGGTTTATAGGATACTGCACTTTCTCTAATAACATCAGAGAAACGGGCCAGCTCGAAAACAATTTTCTTTTCAACATTAGACAATATCTTCTCATTACTGTTATCAATGTTATTAATAATATTCAAAGAATCAACTTGCGCTTTAATATCGTTAAAACCATCAATTCTCATTTTCCTTAATATGCTTTTAATTCTTGCATAAGTATAAAGCAAATAGGGTCCTGTTTCCCCATCAAAAGCAATTGATTCCTCAGGAACATAGACCATATTTCTCACAGGATCAATTTTTAAAATAAAAAACTTAATTGCTGCTAAACTAACCTTTGACGCTCTCTCATTGTAATCATTGTCATCATCGTAATCTTTATAATTCTCAGATTCATTAGAATTAAGCTCATTCACCCCTTCTTTATTATTCTCTCTTTTAACAATCTCTTTCTTGGCTAACTCAAAGACCTCGTTATAAATATCATCAATATCAGCACTGGTTCCTTCTCTCGATTTCAATCTCCCATTTGGTAGTGAAACCAGCCCATAGCTCAAATGGTACAGCTTCTCATTAACATTATCGAACATCTTTAACAAATCTAAAATCTTAAACAACTGTTTGAAATACAAGTCTTGCTCAGAAGCCACAACATATATTGATTTTGAAAGCTTAAAATCATCAAACTTCTTTTTGGCCAAATAAATATCATTAGTCACATAGAGCGAAGTACCATCTGATTTTATTAAAACCCTATTAGGAAGTCCAAAATCTTCAAGGGGAGCAATAACAGCACCATCCTCTAACCTCTTAAAGATTCCCTTCTTAACTCCATTGAGAACAATCTTCTTACCCTCTTCATAAATGTCAGACTCAAAATATTCAACATCAAACTCAGAACCCAAGAGATTGTACGTTTGCTTATACCCCTCCAAAACAAACGACCTTAACTTCTTCCAACGATTAATAATCTCAGGATCCTTAGCTTCCCACTTCTTTAGGACTTCTTTAACCTCATCATACAATTGCGGTTTTTCCTTCAAGAGAACATTAAACTCAGAATACAACTTACCAACATAATGATCTGGTTTAATATTTGGGACTTCACCATCATGGTATTTCATATATTGATAGATAACCTCACTCACACCAATTCCCCTATCGTTGTATAAACTTGATCTTACAACATCATAACCCACTGTTTTCAGAAGATTTGAAACTGCCATTCCCAGCACATTATTCCTCAAATGACCCATATGAAGTGGTTTGTTGGTATTAGGTGATGAATATTCAACCATAATCTTCTCTTTTTTATCACTAAAACTCAAAAAGCCATTAGAAATGAATCTCTCATAAACAGATTTCAACAACAAGGCCTTATTGAGAGTAAAATTAACATAACCATTAACAGCAGAAACAGATGAGAAAAGTTCAGTGTTCAGTCCATCATAAATCTTACTCTTATTCTTCTTTTCTTCATGAATCTCATTTCCTTCATCATTCATCAATCTTTCAGAATCCCTCTTATGAGCACTATCATTGGAGTAATCTTTAGTAATCTTACTATTGTTGGCAATCTTACTATCATTTGGAATCTTATTTTCAATAACATTATTATTATCAGCAATCTTGTTATTGTTCTTCATACTTTTGTTTATACCTTCACAGATATCTTCCGCTATATCCTTTGGACTTTTCTTAAATACAGGTGCCAGCTTAAAACAAGGAAAAGCAAAATCCCCAAAATCACCCAAAGCAGGAACAACATCATTGACAGTAATAGCACTTCTCACCTTTTCTAAAGAATCTCCATATTTTCTACTAAAATAATCTGATTCAATACCCTCAGAAACAATTACATCAACAACGATGTTCTTTAACTCATCAATAATAACCGTATCAGATTTCATTTTCATAAGCGAACACCTCTAAAACAAAAAATCTAAAAAAGATTTATAAATAATAGGACTCAAAAATCTCCGTATAAAATTAATATTCATACCTATTTATAATAAAATAGTAACAAAACAATAATAATTTGATTTTCTTTCTCTTTAGCAGAAATTATTACTTTTCTATTTTCAATTTTTCTCTCTTTAAAAGCATCTTTTGAATTATTAAAAATATTCATAAAAACTTGTTCAAGTTCTGATTTAACTCCAAAAAGTTTAATGTCTTTTTTGATATTATTTTCTATTTCTATTTCATTTACTTTGTAACTTGCTTCTATGAATTTAATGCTATCATTTAAACATTCAATTAAACTAAATTCTTTTTTTATTTTATCTGGTTTTAAAAAA
>CAZZHT010000107.1:0-4019 GCA_964653825.1 uncultured Methanosarcinales archaeon | reverse complement strand
TTATAGAACAAAAAACAGATGGATTAGCCGCAGCAAGAAATATAGCCATAAGAAAATCAAGGAATAAACTAATAGCCAACCTCGACTCTGATTGCATTCCTGACAAAAACTGGCTTTCAGAATTGATGAATGAAATTCAAGAAGAGGGTATCGCAGGTGTTGGTGGCAGGGTCATCGAACTCAAAAAAATCAAGAACCCAAGTTTAGCTGATAAATGGCGTTCAGTCCATTTAAAACAGGAGTGGGGGGCTAAAAGATTAATCAATCCACCCTATCTAGCAGGTGCGAATGGACTTTTCAAAAGAGAGGCCTTAATAAAAGTGGGCTTGTACAACGAGAAGTATAAATCAAACTATGAAGATGTCGATTTATCTCTCAGATTAAAAAAAGCAGGTTTTAAGATTGTTTATGAACCAAAAGCGATCATCTACCACATAAAAAGAGACACGATAAAAAGTGTTTTAAAAACAAGCTGGGCGTGGAGTTTCTATGGCAATGAACCAACAACTTTATATAAAAAGATAAGAAGGACTGCCTTTAATCTCTATAAAACCTTATGCTATTTTCTAAATGATTTAGTGCATCTAAGGTTTAGTTTTCTGGGGATTGATCTAATGATTTTACCAACACATTTTTATTATGACATAAAAGGGCAGGAATAAAGGTATAAAGCAGATTTTATAAGAATAAACTTTTTATATTAGTAATCAAACTTGGTGAATATGATAAAACTAAAAGGGGAATACTTAAACGGAGAAAATCTCAACATAGAGGATATAAAATATAAAGTTATAAACAGCATCAAGGATTATGAGGATAAATATACTTGTATTGTGGTCAAAAATCTGAATCCTGATTATTACCTGCTCTTTGGCTCTGTCAGGTTAATTATAACTGAAAATGGTTCTTCACTATCCCATCTCGCTATCGTTGGAAGAGAGCAAGGTATTCCTATTTTAAGAGTTAAGGGTATAACAAATAGAATAGCAAAATATGGTGAACTATCCATTAATAGTGAAATAATAAGAGTTAAAAATGAATGAACAAACAAGCAACAGGAATAAAACAACCAGAGCTTTAGTAATTGGTTCACCACTCTTTATACTTTTTATCTTAATTTTATGTTCTAAACCAGTCAATGCCTTTTTATCACCAGGAACTTTATCTTTAGTCGCAAGTTCAATTGGTTCCTTTGTCTGGGAACTTATAATATTACTTGCTGTCTTTATTGTTAGCAGACTAAAAGTTATAAGAAGAAATTTCAGGTTTGCACTCTTATTCATTGTAATATGCTCTCTGAGTTTTCTTGCAGGTATTATTAGTTATAACTACATAAATCTTAAGAGGATTAACACATATCAACCAATACAGCAAAGGGAGGTTAATATGCTCCCTTATAGTATGTGTGTTAAAGATAATTATTTGGCTTTTATACCAACAGCAAGTATTAGAACTTTATCCAGTGATGAAATGATTCCCTTTTTATTGAACAACAAATCACTAAATATAATAAATATGGGAGTCAGTGAAGAAAAAGTCAAGTTTAAGAATGCAATATACATACCGCAATCATTTGGTGAGATCGAGAGAATTAAATTAGTAGTAAAAAACCTTAACAAGTCAGAACCATTATTTATTCACTGTCATACAGGACATTCTGCATCAATGGCCGCCCTTTTTATTGCTAAGGAAGGTTTTTCCAGAATTTACATTTTACAATTCATGCCCGAAGAATTAAAACAAAAAATGCTTGCTCTGGGCATGAATACATCAAAATATTTTGAACCGAATGTGGAAATAAGCACTAAACCAATAATAAGAATATCATTCAGCTCAAATATTAATTTATTAAGCGACAAAGACCTATTCTTCTTTTATAAAGTAAACAATTGCAAGGAATATATTAAAAGATATAACATTTTTAATGAGAATAATACCTTGTGTTTTAATAATCTTTTGGATGTTAATACAAACACAAAGGAAAAGATTAACTTCCTATGCGACGAAGAGAGTGAATGTTCTTACTTACAGGCAGAGCTTCCCTTTCTGGGAATAAAGAATATTGGTTATCTGGTGGTGCTTAATGAGTAATAAGACAAAAAGGCTTATGATAATCTTCTTTATATTAGCTTTCTCACTCGGGTTTGTCTTTGCCAAATACGAATTATCAAATCCAAATCTTAGACATATAGAACCAAGTTCTTTTCTCATCAATAGGAGCGAATGCGTAAACCTGAACACTTTTAGAGAGGGGGGTTCAAGTAAAACAAAATTAAATTTTAACATAAACCCAAATGAGAAACTTATTGACTTTAGAGACGAGGATAAGTTCAATAGATATCATATAAAGAATACGATAAATATCCCTTTTTGGAAGGTTATTCTTGAACCAGAGGAATATAAGAGCCTTTTTAATAACTCCCAATTTGTTTGTTATGTTGAACCATCAGATGCTGGCTGGGTAAGTCATAATGCCTGCTATGAATATTTCGAGAGCATAATGTATTGGCTTTATAATATCTCTGAGATAAAAATTAGAATAATAAATATCACAGATTCATCCTTAGCTGATGAGTTTGAATACTATAAGTTAGCATATAAATTAGACAATACTCAAAACTATATAATCCCCTACAAAGAGATGGAAATTAACAATTCAGTGTTACTGCCGCCAGAAAAGATTAATAATAAAACCTACATAAACCAAATTATAAAAAAGGATAAAGAATACAACTTAATTTGTACAAACGACTTTAGCTGTTTATACAGTTGGGCAGTTAAAGAAAAACTAAAGAGCTATGGTTTCAAAAATATTAATAATATCATAAAATTATTGAATTTTCCAAATCAAAATCTAAGTAAGAGTTCTAAAATAAAGAAACAAAATATCCAAGAGTTCATTTCTTCTAATCACATATTCAAATGGAAAGTTATAGGTAATAATATGTTAAGTATACAAGAAGGGAATTATATTGTTAACAGGAATATAATTTTTCCAGAGAATGTTAGCGTTGTGATACAACCAAATGTAACATTTAACATGGGAAAAAATGACTCAATATTAATACAAGGAGACCTATTCATTAATGGTACAGTGGAAAATCCAGTAATTATTAAATCATTGGATAAGGAACCCTTCGGAGTATTCGCTGTTTCCGGAAGGAATAAAGCAAATTGTATAATACACAACCTAAAATTATCCAGAGGAAACCAAGTTTATCTTGCAGGAAGATACTATTCAGGTGCTTTATCATTGTACGAATGTAAACAGGCAGAAATTATAAACTCAAGTATAACAAATACTTATGGTAACGACGCAACAAATATTAAACAGGCCTTGGTCATAGTAAACAATAGTTACTTTGCCTATAATAAAGGAGATCAACTTGATTTCGATTTTTGTAAAGGAAACATCACGTCATCCAGTTTCATAGGTTCGGACAGTCCAATAAATAATGATAGTGATGGACTGGATTTAGGTGGTTCAGAAGTAGTAATGGTCAATGACAATTTCAGTAACTCAGTTGATAAGGGGATTAGCGTAGGTGAGGGTTCATTAATTCTAGTACTCAATAGCTCAATGAGTAATAATGGAATCGGAGTCGCAGTAAAGGACTTATCAAGAGGAATGATACTAAACAATAACATCACAAACAATAAAATAGGTGTTTATGCTTATCAGAAAAGCAGTAAGTATGGCGGTGGGCAAGCTTATGTACATAAGAATTCATTCAGAAAGAACACAAACGATTACAAGGTGGATAATAAATCAATAATTATAAATTTAAGAGAAAATGAATCAAGCAGAATAAACAAATTAATCAAAGACAGAAATTTTGAGAAGATAATTAATGAGTATCTCAAAGGAGAATAAAATGAGAGAAGTAAGGTCCAATATAAAGGAGAGAGTTTCTCCAAAATCCTTAAGCTCAGTTATATTATTCATTATTATGTTTATTCTATTAAATACTAAATTATCTTCTGCTTTTTTATCACCAGGAACCCTAACCCTGGTCGCA
>CAZZHT010000106.1:0-4112 GCA_964653825.1 uncultured Methanosarcinales archaeon | reverse complement strand
AATAAACATACTTCTTTGTATTACTATTAAAAGACCAAGCATTACTCTTACTACAATTATCAACATAACCATCGCAAACATCCTTTGCAAAAGGATGTATATACATATCACTATCATTACAATCATAGTAGTCCTTTCCACTATGAGTTATAGGAGTCACATAGTTCTTATGATTTTTAGAAATATTATAATAAGGCAAAGAACCTGGGGAGTCAGATGAACTTGTTTCCTTTTTACTAGCAGATATTTTTGAACTCAAACTCTTACCGAATGGAACCGCAAACGGCGTTGATTTATTTAAGCACATTGTCACATTATCAAGCATATTACCGTAACCATCGCTATCATTATCAAAGTAAAAATGAGTTAAATTGCCCATACCATTATCAATAACATTATCACAATTATCATCTGTTTTATCACAAATCTCAGTTGCTCCAGGATGTATTGAAGCATTGTTATCATTACAATCATGACATCCTAGAAAATTATTATTTGCTAACCAACTATTGATTTGTGAACAATCGTTGCATGCCAAATACTTATCACTGTCATTATCTTTTATTAACTTAAAATCACACCTACCAGCATTACAAGTCGCATTGATACAGTCATTACCATTGACCTGATTAATACAATCCTGATTAGTATTACAACTTGTAAACACTGAGAAAGTAATGTTCCACAATAATGGAGAAGAACCATCATCGTTTCCAGTTAATTTAAAATACAAAGTAATGAAATTACCCAATGATTTATTAATCTCAAAAATCTCACCATTGTTTTGATTCTTAGGTCCATTTTCAGAAGTTTGTTTTTCAGAGAAAATGATAGAACCGCCTTTTGTCACATTACTTTCATTCCATGTAACCATTGCTTCAACATTATTTACATTATCAAAATAAGGAAACAACTTACTCATATTGATTGAAACAAACCAGGTTCCTTTATGAATTACGCTATTCAATATGCTTCCTGTTGCATCACTATAAGTATAAACATCGGAACCACTTGGCAATCTCACAACCAAATCAACCTTGTCTGTTGTTGGATTTATTCTTATAGAATAATCTCCAGACTTATAATAACAATTATGACCGCCCTGATAATTAATGCACTTCCCTCTGCAAACATTGGCAGTGCAAGTTCCGTCATAATGCCCCAAAACCCACACCTCACCCCTCGAATCAGTGATTGCACCTATTGGATAAGATATTCCATATTGTGAAAGAGGAATATTAATATGATCTCCTGTTTTGGGATAAAACTTTTGAACACTATTTTGATTGGAATTAGCAATCCAGATATTACCATCTCTATCAGCAGTAATACCTCTGCCTACTCTTCCTAAATTATATTTGTTAACTATTTTTTGATTTGTAACATTTATTTTATAGAGATAATAGGGAGAACTATAAGAAGGTAACCACACATAGTTTCCTGATGTGGTGATACCATAACTCTCACTATCTAATGGAATTACTGTAACCTTATAATTCGTTGTATTGACAAAAGCAACACTCTTACTATGTAAACCAGAATCCCACATATTTCCATTCTTGTCCATCACTGCACCATAAGGTTTATTAGGGGAAACATTAACAGTTTTTATTAGAGATTCATCATTTGTATTTGCATTTCTTATTTCAAACTTAGAAAGATTGTAATACCCAAACCAGGGATTACCATTCTTATCAAGAGCAACAGCCCTCACAATACCAACATGGTTCTCAGCATTATCATATCTAATAACACATTCATCATCACCCCAATCAAGAGCCCCACTATTTGTGGATGTTTCTATTCTACCATCACCATTACTATCAAAACAATTATTTTGAGAACCAGCAATCTCAATCCATCCCCCCATCCCACTGAAACCCCTGTTACCTACCCACACATTACCATTAGAATCAACAGCTGTTCGAGATGGAGAACAAACTGAACTGTCTGTGTGAGAACAGGTCCAGTACTTACCAACTATCTTTCCATTTGTTGTATCTATCTTATAAACAGCATCAACACCAGTAGCAGCAACATACATATAATGATAAGTTGTTTCAGTATTACCTTGAGTTAAATTAATCTTATCATCATCACGATAGTAGATCCTACCAGTTTTATGTCCACTACTATAATCATTTTTACTATTGTAGTTAACCTGAAAGACAGAATAGGCAGAAACCACTTGTGGTATCAAAAGAACAATCAAAACAAACAAGGTAACACCAATAGTCAATTTTCTTCTTGAATTATAATTAAATATCATCATAAAGACCCTTAACTTTGATTAGTATCATTTACATAATAAACAGGAGTAAGCGAATTCAAATTAGACAAAAACAACTTACCCAATGATGAAATATTTTCACTTGGAACAATCTCATCAGGTTCATCAAATAATGCAGTAACATAACTCATATTTTTACAACTGCTTCGATAGGGTTCAGTTAAATTATTACACAGATAAATATTATGAGGGGTTCCATTATATGATTTATTATTACTTGCTTCCAAGAAATTTTCAATAGCAACTTTCCTCAAAACAATCTTATATCTACAAATATCATAGTCACTCTTATTTTTGTATTTTATATTGTTACAGTAATAGATATTGTCTTCTTCATATGCTCTGTAGATATAATAATTATCAATGCAGGAATTCCATTGATACTTTGGGAGAACCTTACACGGCCTCTCAGGCCCCTCAGACTTTGCTTTCTCATAGATAGACAGCAAATCGTGATCACTATAATTCTCAAAAGGATTATAAACAATCTCATTAAGATTAACATTCACCTGAGAAGGAGAGAGTACCTTGATTTCTCCATTGTCCTTACCATTAGTAGTATTAGCATTAGATTGATTATTGGTAGCATTACTAATAGCTGTTAGATTTTGAGAATTAGAACGATTATTAGTATTATTAGTAATGGATAAAGACCCATTGTAATACATAAACGCAATAACAAGGACAACGAGCAGAGCAATCATTCCAAAGATACTCAAAATCAAAACCTTCTGATTCATCTTAAAACACACTTACTCTTTTCATATTTATAAAACTTCTTATTTTTATCATTATAATCATAAATAATTTTACAATCACTGATAAGTTAACAAACACAAAGAATACAAAAACCCATAAAACTCAAAAATAAAATCAAACAGAATCAAACAACTTCCTTAAAATAATTCAAGGTCTTTATAAGGCCCTCACTTAAAGAAACCTTTGGTTCCCAAGCCAAAACCTCTTTAGCCCTCTTTATACAGGGTTTCCTTCTACGAGGGTCATCGCTTAAACTATCAGAAAAAACAATATTGCTCCTTGTTCCAGGAACAAGAGATAAAACCATCTTAGCCAGTTCAATAACTTTGATTTCATGAGGATTCCCAAGATTAACAGGTCCAAAAAATCGTTCACTTTTGTTCATATATTTTATGAAACCATCAACCAAATCATCAACAAACATAAATGACCTCGTTTGTAACCCATCTCCAAAAATCACAAGATTATCATCATTCAAAGCAGAAACAATAAAATTACTGATAACTCTCCCATCATCCTTTCTCATAAAAGGTCCAAAGGTGTTGAAAATCCTAACAACCCTCACATCAACATTAAATTCATGAAAATATGTATGACACATAGTTTCCGCAACCCGTTTACCCTCATCATAGCAACTTCTCTCTCCAACAGGATTAACGTTACCATAATAATACTCATTTTCAGGCACCTCTGCAGGGTCCCCATAAACCTCAGATGTTGAGGCCTGCAGATACTTTGCCTTACAATTCCTAGCAATATTAAGCAAATTAAGAGTGCCCAAAAAATTTGTTTTAACAGTAAACAACGCATCCTTCTGATAGAACTTTGGTGAAGCAGGACAAGCCAAATTATAAACTTCATCAAAATGATTAATCCCAAAAACACCAAAATCATCAATTCCTTTCAAATCACAAACATCCTTCTCAAAAAACACAAAACGCTTAGAATCATAAAAATCTCGAAGATTATCTGTACTTCCAGTATAAAGATTATCAACAACAACCACAAAAACTTCATTATCTTCAAGTAATCTTTTAACTAAATTATGACCAATAAAACCGGC
>CAZZHT010000105.1:0-4113 GCA_964653825.1 uncultured Methanosarcinales archaeon | reverse complement strand
GCAAAGAATAAAGGATTTGTCTGAGAAATCTGATTACCTTGACAAGAAATTTGACTATATCATTAGTAAAGGTAACGGTTACGTTAAAAACATTTTAGGGCTCACTGGAAAAATAAAAATCAAGTAAAAGTTCAGAAAAAACCACATGTAATGATTTTTACTTTTTTATTTATTTTTATTTTAATTCTTACTTTTTTCTAACAATGCTAAAAATACTTTCTTATTCTTTTATTACTTTTACTTATTTATTATTTCTAATAAACAAAGTAACTCTCACATCTCCCTGATCCCTCAAATTGAAGCTGTAATTCTTATAATCTGTTAGGTTATTGACCTTTTGTTTGAATTTATTAAGCAAACTGTTCCTGATAATATATATTGATGAATTATAGTTTTTATTTCTAATGGAATTATATTCCAAAAATTGATTTACACTAGTGTAAAAGTTAACATTCTTGTATCTTCTAAAAAACCAGTATCCTGGCCAATTATCCACGTTCAAAAAAACAACATTGAAATTCTTACCTAATGTTTTGTTCTCTGTTTTTATGATTTTCATCATCTTTGGATAGTCCATTGAAGTTTGAACATATGAAAGATGATTGTACTTTGATTCTGTAGGATACCTGACATTGCTAATATAATATGAGAAAACACCATTGGCAAACAATAAAATAACAACTGACATAATACCAATATAAGACATAACTTTTATCCTTTTAGAATTTCTAACACTAATCTCTTTGAGGTATTCTAAGGTAAAATCAAAGAACAGAGGTAAAACAAACAGCATAGGAAGGTAGAAGTAGACAACATTCCAGTTGGTCTTGTAACTTATTTTAGACAGTATCAGATACATTGAAACGGCCAATACAACAATAAATAGCTTAACATCCTCCTTGAAATCGACCTTGTGATTAAATCTTTTAATGAAATAATAACTCAGATAGAATGCTGAATAAAAAACAAATATATAAAATACAACTGGTTCTGTATGAAGCATAATATAGCTTGTGTAGTATGAAAATGGTTTTGCTTGATTGTTGCTTGATAAATTAAATGAGGATGCCAATGACTTGTAAAAGAATCTAATTGGAGTCCACTTAACATCTCTAAAGAAATTGGAATAAAAAGTAAAAATGACGCCAATGAATATTATCAGATTTTCAATCAAAAAATCAACATTTCCTTTGAATGCATTCCAATACAATTTAAGTACATTTTTTTTCTTGTTCTTTTCATAGTATAAAAACAAAAACCCCAATAATTCCAAACTAACAACAATATAACTGATTTCCTTTATACAAAATAAAAGTGATGAAAAAAGTACAAAAATCATAAAGTGTATCTTTTTGTTTGTCTCAAAAAACCTTAACAAAAATATTAAAGAAAGAGCCCAGAAGAAGAGAAAATAAGCATCGTGAAATGCAAAATTTCCATAGTATATTAGGATAGGTGAAATTGCAACATATGCAGTTGCCAAGAGAGATGATAATTTGTACTTAGTGAATTTTTTTACAAAAAGAAAATACAGAAGTACCAGGGTCGCACTCAAGCTGGCCTGAATAACTCTCGCAGTGAACACAGAATCTCCAAACAATCTAAAGATTAATGCAGTAACATAAAACATAAGAGGCCCATGATAATTGCTATCGTACTGATATGTACCTCCTCTAAGAATAAGCATATTAACAAAGTATTCATTAAGAACAGCCTCATCATGGTGAAAAGGTCTTAATGTTATAACTGAAAATCTCATTACAGTTCCAACAAGAACAATCAATAAAATGATCATTAATATCTTTTTCATTTGCTTAATCATTTTTGGTTGATTTCATTTTATTATTTAATCTTTTTGATTTACAATTTTATAGTGATATTAAATTAAAGAAAGTTTTAAAAATATAAACCTTATTTAAAAACAGGAAAAATGATTACTCATAAGGCCCTTATACTCGAATTAATTTCACTTTTGTTATTAATCCCGTTTGCTTACTATTTTAGTTTCATTAGTAGTATCGTTGTTATTCTCTTAATAATTTTAGTATTAAAGACATATTTTAAGAAGCTAAACCTCTTTGCTTCTTTTGTTTTACTTATTATCTTAATTTTCTTGAGTTTCTCAAACCATACTGAAAAGATTGTTAGTGCTGCAATAGGTAGTACCTGTGCTTATGATAGCACCTGTGACATCTGTGAGTATTGTCCTGGCGGTGGTAGTTACTATCAGGATTTCTCTTCATTATCTGATGGAGCTAATGTAAATACATTATCAAATTGGAGTGAGAGTACTTCTAATGGTTGTTCTTACACTGGAAGCTCAAACATGTTAAAGGCCCATAATCCTGGAGGATCCAGATCTGGTTCTGATTATGCAATGTGGACTTTACCTAGGAAACTCAACGGGAACAACATTGAGATACACTTTAATGCTCAGCCGGGATACTCAAATGGCAATGACTTTTTCATAGGTGGTTCTGATAACGGTTTTACATCTGATGGTGCCTTTTACTTTGTTTTCAACAAATCCACGCTTTACTACAAAAAGAGTGATGGTTCTTATACCAATGCAACATACACTTGGTGGAATACTTCTTGGGTTTATAGAAATCCCATAACCATCGATAACACAGGATCTGCATTAAGTAATTATCAGGTGAAGATTACGGTTCCTTATGAACAAGGAATGAACTTAGATTTTTCTGATTTGAGATTTGTTGATTCAAATGGCACTCCTTTGAATTATTGGATTGAAGACACATATCCCAAAAGTTGTGCTCAAATTTTAGCTAGAGATCCAAGTGCGACAAGTGGTGTTTACACAATAAAACCAGATGGTTCTCATCCTTTTGATGTCTATTGTGATATAACTGATAATGGCGGGGGTTGGATGTTACTTGATAACTTTGTATCTTCTCTCTCCGGAGATAGTGATCCTTATGGTGCTGCAATAGGCAGTTCAAATATAAAGACCATGTCTGATTTATCTAATGCAGGTTATACCACTTATCTCACTAACATAGAATCTACGAGTTACACCCGAAAAGATGGTTATCTTCAGATGTATTATAGTGGTTTTCCTATTGGATATATTCAAAAAACACTTCCTTCATATGCAAATGAGGTTTATGTAAAGTGGGGAAATTGGTATAGCAGAACTGCAACCCTTAAGATAGGAGGTTCCACAGTACAAAGTTTATCTTCAAATTATGGTGCTGCAACTTATTTAGGAAGTTATAATACTGGTGATCAAATTAGATTTGAAGAGAATGGGATCTTCTGGGCAGGAAAAATTTGAGTTAAAAACAGTTCTTCAGTGGGGGCTGGAAATGTAACGGTCTGGTTGAAAGTTCCTTCAATTCCAGCTTCTTCAAACAAGACCATTTATATGTACTATGGCAACCCCTCGGCATCAAGTGAAAGTAATGCGACTTCTGTTTTTGAAGATATTATTGATGATACTATTGCATCCTGGATGCTTAATGAAGGAAGTGGTACTAGCGCTGAGGATACTTCAGGAAATAATAACGTTGGAACTCTACCTGGGGGAACATCCTGGATAAGTAGTCCTTTTGATAAGGCCTTAAGCTTTGATGGGAGTTCTGGATATATGAGTGTTGCAAATAGTAATTCTTTGAACCCTAGTTATCTTTCGGTTAGTTTTTGGGCTAATTTTCATCAAAATGGCAATGGAAACGCTTTTATAAATAAAGAAAACCAATATGAATTTGGTTTAAGTACTAGCAATCACCTTCAAGCAGCGATTATGACTTCTGCGGGGAGTTGGGCGTGGATAGTTGGTACTGGTGCTGCTGTTCCAACAAACCAGTGGGTTTATGTTACTGTAACATATGATGGAACTTATGTTTATTTCTATATTAATGGAACTCTTTCATCGAAAGTTGCAAATAATCATGCAGGTACAATTGTTTCAACATCTAATGAACTGGATGTTGGTTGTAGAAACCCAGGAGATTCTTATTATAACATGGATATAGACAATTTGGAAATATTTAATAAGGTTATTTCTGGAGAGCAGATTAAAGCTGACTACGAATCAGGTGTTGCTCATCACCAAAATAATATAATAACTTCTTCAGAAACAGAAAAGAA
>CAZZHT010000104.1:0-4166 GCA_964653825.1 uncultured Methanosarcinales archaeon | reverse complement strand
TGATAATTATTATAGTTTGAATGTATCAAAGTATCATGATTATAGTTTGGTAAGTGATTATAATAGCAATAGTTATGCTTTGTATTTGGATTACGGTTCTTCTCCTGTAGTTAGTTTGAGCAGTGCGTCTTCAGGAAGTAATGTTCATCCTGTGTTTTATTCCTATTATGTGAAGGGATTGTATTTGGATTGGATAGGTATACATGATTATGTTTCAGGTTCCTCTATAAGTATTAATAGTGTTGGTAGTGAAGAGACACCAATAGTTAATGGTAGTATTGAATCAATTTTAATCAAACCTAATCCATTTTGGCACTGGGATAAGTTCTATGCAAATGCTAATGTACCGAGTGGTACTAGCATAAGCTACGAATTATTGAATCCTAATAATGTTAGTGTTTGTAGTATCACTTCCTCAGATGCATCTTCAGGTTGTGATGTTTGTGATAGTGCTCAGGGTTACAGTCGTTTGTATTTGTTAGCAAATCTGTCTTCGAGTAGTACATTAGTAAACCCTGAGCTATTAAATTGGAGTATAAGTTGGATACCTACGGCTAATGTAAGTATAAGTGTCGTTAATAGTAGTGGTTCTGTTGATAGTTCTTCTATGTTATGGGTTTACAATAGCAATAATGATTTGGTGAGTTCAGGTAATGGTAATGTTTTGACAAACATCGAAACCAATAAATTGTATGAGTTGAAGTCGTTGATACCTATTAACTCTTATAACTTCAGTAGTGATATTGTTGGTTTGAATATTACTGATAATAAGAGTATTGAGGAGCAGATTGTAAGGAATTATGAGGGTGATTTGCCTTCTGAGGTAAGTAGGATTAGTTCTGTGTTTGCCTTTAATAGCTCTGGTTATGATTTTAATCATGCTAAGTTAATCTTCCCTAAGAATGGTTTGGCTGTTGATAAGATACTACACTGTACTTCTTGGGATTATGTGAGTCATAATTGTAGCAGTTGGAATGTGTCCAACACCTCTGATTATGTGGGTTTTGGTTATAATGATAGTTATTTCTGGTTTAATGTGAGTGAGTTTGATGCCTATGCTGGTGGCAGTTCTTTGGATTTGATTTTAGAGAATGTAAGTACCAACAATAGTAATCCAGTCCAGGGTGATGATATTGGTATAAGTGTTAATGTGAGTTTAGTTGGTGATGTTAATCTTACTAATGTTGAGTTGGAGTTAAACATATCTAAGTGGAATGGTAGTGTTTGGATATTTAACAAGAGTATAATCCATGATATTAACATAAGTGCTAATAGTTATATCATTAACAATTTTAGTTGGGTTGCTGAGCCTGGAACTTATAGGTTTGATGCTTATGTTGATCCTGATAATAGTGTTAGTGAGGCAAATGAGAGCAATAATGAGAAGTACATTAATTACAGTGTTCCAGAATGGGAGGTGTTTTATGGCTATACTAATGGGACAATCGTTTTGGCAAATTCCAATTTTCAGAATTTCAGTTTATGGATTCCAACAAATGTGAGTGGTAATCTTTACTTCAGCAACTCTAATGCTGCAATTGATTTTGGTTCTTTAAAGGCGCTGAATGGTAGTAATGATCTTTCTGAGGTTGATGCTGCTTTGAATATCACTGGTTTCAATGATTCTGTCAGTAACCTTTATGATAAGAATCATAATGGTGTTGCTGATAGTCATGAGAATTTTACAGTTTTCGGTTCTGTTATAAGTGATGTTCCTGTTGTAAATTCAACCAATAGTAGCAATTTCATATCAGGAATTTTGTGGGACAGTAGCAGTGGTGATTCAAGTATTGAGTATGATGGTAGTCAGAATTTGGTTTTTGTAACTAAGATTAATGAAAATAAGGTTGGCAAGTACGGTGTTTATGATTATGAAATTAGAGTCCCTGCTGCTCTGGGCTATGTTAATAATAATAATGGTATTCTTAATATTAATATGGAGTTGGGTTAGTTAGATTTAGGTCAAATGATTGGTTAAGGATTAACTGATTAGATAATTTCGTGCTAGGATAATTTAGGATGGTTCTAATAACAATAACTTCTGACTAGTAATTATTTAGTTATATTCTGTTTAATGATCTTTGATTTTATCTGACGTCTTATAGCTATCTTTTTTAGGACTTTTTGGAATTTATATTTTTTGGAGTTCTGTTTTTATAATATGATAAGATTATGGTAACAAAAGCGTGGCTTTATCTAGATGGGTCTTTAATTTTGGTGAACTTATTTTATCAGGTGTTTTATTGTTATTGTTATATATCTTGTTTTTTAGTTTTGGTTCTATTGATTCTGATTCATTGTCATATTCGTTGCTGGATTTGCTTAATCTGTTTAATGCTCTCATATTTTTTAGTATGTTATTGAGGTTGTCGCCCTTGGTTATTATCACTTTTATTTTGTTTCTCTGTGCTAATTTTGTGGCTTTTTGATCAAATGGTAAATGGGAACCAGAGTTAAATTTCTTATCAACCATTTTTAGGTAATCTTTCATTTTGATGCTTTTATATGGTTTTAGTTTTTTGTTTCTCGGATTCAATGGATCTTTGTTATAAATGTAACTTACGTCAGTTAGGTTAATTATTACTTTTTTATCCAAGAATAAAGCCCATCTTACAGTGTCATAATCTGTTGAACATCCTGGCTTGTTGCCTGCGGATATAATTATGTCATGCTTTTTTATGTTTGATATTGATTCATTATCAGGATTAATGATGATTTTTATTTTTAATTTCTTGTTTCTTCGAATATCTGTGTTTGTTGTGTTCATGGTTTTTATGGCTTTTGTGTTATCTGCGCTGTTGGTATCAATGATTTCTGAGTTGTTGCTTAGTAAGGTAAAATAACTTAAAACTAACTGGGCATTGAGTTTTGATGATAAAATACCAAGAATGTCTTTCTCTTTTTCGCTTAATTTGGATGTTTTTGTATTTAACTTTTTATTTAATGATTTTTCATTTAATTTTTCTGTTTTTGATTTTTTCGTACTCTTAATGTCATTAACTTTTAAATTTGCCTGTAGTTTGTTTTTTGTCTCTTTGTAGTTTCTTTTGTTGCTATTGATTCTTTTGATTGAGTTTGTTGTGTCTATTGCATTTATTGCATTAATATATGTTCGGGCTGTTTTCCCGCCACCGCATACAATTATAAATCTATAATCTAGGGTGTTTTCTATTATTATTTTAATAAACTTCTTTAAAAATGCTACGTTTACTTCTGTTTCTCGTCTGTTTCTGTTTCTTTGAGATTCAAATTTCTTTGTGCCTGATGATTTGTTGGGTACTATTAAAGAACCACCTAATGAAATGATGATATCCTCTTTAATCTTTTTATCTTTATACTTGTTTTTATTTCTAGATTTCATTTTTTTGATTAATTTATTTCTAGATTGGCTTATTTATTTGTGTTTTTTCTCTGTCTTGTTTTTATTTCATTTTATCTATTATCTTGTTTTATTTACTATTATTATATTAATTTATCTTTGCGTATCATATCTGTTTATTTTATTTATTAATTTATTGATTCATTAGTTTATTTGTTCTTTAATATTTATTGATGTTAATTGTTTTTCACTGTTTTTTTGTTGCGATTTACCTTCTTAGTTTCTTTATATTTTTATTTTATTAATTTGGTTTTTTTGTTATTTTGTTTCTGTTAATCATGTAAGTATGTTCTTTAGTGTTTGTGTTATTTGTTTCTGTTATGTTTTTTAATGTTTTTTTTCATTTTTGAATCAAAACTTATTTATTAGAGTTTGTTCTACCTGTCTTTGGGAAGACACATATTAACCTGTCGGTGTGCTTTTGCATTGTTCATGAGGTAAACTTATGAATCTGTGCTCTTAGCACGCTGAGGAAAGTCCACCCATCGTTAAGGCAGCTTCGTAAAGAAGGCCCTGAGAGGGGTTTGGGCAATACAGAAACGAGACCACCTAATTGGACGATGATGGCTGAGAATTTTCTGGTGACAGAAAAGAGATAACCGCCTGAGATTCTTTTAGGAATGGATGAAACGATTGCTCATGCCGATGCAAGACAATTGTCGCTTAGATGAATGGTTAAAATTCCTGTCTCTGATAATCTTGAATTATTGGAGGGGAATACAGAAGGTGGCTTATTTGTGTCATCCCACTTCATTAGCTTTATTAACTTTATAATGTGTGTTATATT
>CAZZHT010000103.1:0-4293 GCA_964653825.1 uncultured Methanosarcinales archaeon | reverse complement strand
AATTTTAATCATTTTAATCATTTTAAAATTTTAGTCATTCAAATATTTTGCTGGTGGTTTAAATGTATGATGTACCTTATGAAGAGATAGTAAAAAAGATTGTTGAAGCTTCACATAAAACAAGGGAAGAAGTAGAAAAGATGATTCTCGATCAGAAATCAGAACTTGGAGATTTAGTAAGTAAAGAGGGTGCTGCGAGGATTGTTGCTAATAAGATAGGAATAAAACTCTTTGATAAGCTCCCTGAAAAAATAAAGATAAAACATGTTCTAGCTGGTATGAGAAACCTTGAAATTACTGGAAAGGTAATTTATAAGAATGACCCTATTGATTTTGTTAAGAAGGATAATAGTAAAGGTAGAGTTGGTTCAATAGTTATTGGTGATGAAACTGGCTCGATAAGAATTGTGTTCTGGAATGACCTTGTAGACACACTTGCTAAGATTAAAGTTGGTGATATTGTTAAGGTTAATAACGCTTTTTCTAGAGAAAATAATGGTAGAGTAGAAATTCATCTTGGTAATAATAGTAAGATTGAAATCAACCCACCAGGAGAAAAGATTGAAACTATTGCAACTCCTGCTAAAAAGGATGACAATAACAAAAAGATAATTGATTTAACAGAAAATGACAACTATGTTACTATATTTGGTCACATTGTTAATGTATTTGATATCGTATTTTATGAGGTTTGTCCCAAATGTGGTAAAAGAATAAAAGAAGACAACGGTAAGTTTGTCTGCCCTGTTCATGGAGAAGTAACCCCTGATTACTCATATGTTCTTAATGTAATAGTAGATGATGGATCAGATAACATAAGAGTAGTTCTATTCAGGAACCTTGTTGATACGCTCTTGGGTCTTGATAAATCAAATGTACTTAACTTCAGAGATAAACTGAGTGAATTTGATAAAATCAAAATTGATCTTCTTGGAAAACCAGTGAAGGTAACGGGTAGAGTTGTCAAGAACGCAATGTTTGATAGATTAGAACTGGTTGCCTCTTCAGTTGTACCTGATCCAGACCCTGAAGAACAGATGAAGGCCTAGAATTGCTTTTAGGTGTGTAAAATAAAACCTACTAAAACATCTTTCTTAGTGATATCTCTGTTGTGTGATTAGATTAATCACAACATAACTACAAATAAATTCAAATCATTTAATATAAATTAATAAATATGACATAACCAATATATAACATAAGCAATATAAAATCAGGTACTTTATTATTAGGTACTTTGTTTAATTAAAATCATATTGAGGTGATTGATTGTGAAATCTATGATAAATGAAAGCGTTTATTTGTTAGCTGCGAATGATTGGAATCGAGAAACATTTGATGAGTTGATTTCCTTGCCATATGGTACGAGCTACAATGCCTATCTCATAAAAGCTAAAAAAAATGCACTTATTGATACAGTTGATCCTAGGAAGACCTCTGAGCTCCTTAAAGATTTAGGTGATGATACAGTTGACTACATTGTTGCAAATCATGCGGAGCAGGATCATTCTGGTTCCTTACCTGTCCTAATTAAAAAGTATCCTAATGCTAAGATTGTAACTAATGCTCTAAGTAAACAGATACTCATAAACCTTCTTAATCTTCCTGAAGATGCCTTTTTGATTATTAGGGACAATGATACTCTTGACTTAGGTGGAAAAACATTGAGATTTCTCTTAATGCCCTGGGTTCATTGGCCTGAAACAATGATAACCTATCTCGAAGAAGATAAAATCTTATTCACCTGTGACTTGTTTGGGACTCACACAACAACGAATATCAATGATAAAAACATACGAATAAGTGAATCAAAGAGGTATTACGCCGAAATAATGATGCCATTTAGGAACTTGATAAAAAAACATCTTGAAAAGATATCTTCATTGGACTTAAATATCATTGCTCCAAGTCATGGTCCAATTTATAATAATCCTGGTGATATCCTATCATTGTATGAAAAATGGACCTCTGAAACAACAGATAAAGAAGTCATTATTATTTATATTTCAATGCATGGTACTATTGAAAAAACTGTTTCTTTTATCTTTGATGAGCTAATCAAAGCAGGAATTAAAACAAGGGTCTTTAAAGCGGACTCTGATATTGGTGAGATTGCCACTGCTGTAGTTAATGCTTCTGATATTGTAATTGCAACACCAACAGTTTTAAACGGTCCTCATCCGAAAATAGCTTACATTATTGCTCTCCTAAACGCTCTGAATCCAAAAACCAAACATATTTCTTTAATCAATTCATTTGGTTGGGGTGATGTTTCTAAAGCAATCTCAGATATGATTACTCTAAAGAGCAAGAAGAGTATTATCTCTTTTAGAGGTTTACCTAAGAAAGAAGATATTGAGAAGATAAGGACTTTAGTTAAGGAAATATCAGAAGATAAAATTTGAATGATTAAAATGAAAAAGTTTAAATATTCATTAATCCCTCTTGAGATGTAACAAAACAAAGGTGATGAAAACAATGGATAATAATGAGAATAAAATAGCAATTATACCTGTAGCTGGAATTGGAACACGATTAAGACCTCATACACATACTCAACCCAAGGCACTGGTACCTGTCGCTGGGAAACCTATTGTAGGACACATAATTGACAGTGTCACTGATATAGGTATAAAAGATTTTGTATTCATTATAGGATATATGGGGGATAAGATAAAGAAATACATAAAAGAGAACTATGGACAGTACAACCTTCATTTTGTCACACAAAAGGAGATGAAAGGCACTGCTCATGCTGTTTTACTCACAAAAAAGTATGTTAAATCTCCTGCTCTTCTAATCTGGGGGGATACTATAATAAAAGGTGATCTCTCCAAGGGGATGAATGACACTCACGATGCCTGTTTAGGTACAAAATTAGTCGATGATCCAAGACGATTTGGGGTTGTCGAAAAAAGGGGAAACTTTGTTGTAAAGCTGATTGAAAAACCAGATTATATAAAGAAAAGTGAAGCACTTGTAGGTGTTTATTTCATTAATAACTATAAACTGCTCTTTGATTCAATTGAAGAACTAATTAAGAGAGACATCAAAACAAAAGGAGAATATCAGATTACAGATGCATTTCAGATTATGGTTGAAAAGAAAGCAAAGATTACCACTTTCCCCATTGAGGGGTGGTATGACTGTGGAAAAATTGATGCTCTGTTAAAGACAAATCAGTATCTTTTAAAAGAGAAAAGCACAACAACAAGGACAATAATCCGAGGAACAAATGTTATTATACCTCCTGCTTTTATATCTACAAGCGCAAAGGTAAGTAACTCGATAATAGGCCCATTTGCAAGTATTGGAGATGATACCATAATTGATCATAGCATCATTGAAAACAGTATCATCAGTGATAACAGCTCTATTAGAAACATTCAGTTGACCGAATCGATAATAGGTCAAGAAGCAGAAGTCAATGGTAAACCTAACAAACTAAATTTAGGTGACAACTCAACGTTTAATCATGAAGAGTGAACTTTTAAAACCTGTTTTTGATATTTTTTTACTATGCTTTATTTCTTAATTTGTTAAATTTATCAATGTATAATAAATCTTTTATCTTTCTCAAATCTGCTTCGTATTCTTAGAAGTATTAATTCTTAAAGAGGTGTTAATTATTTATAATTATTTTTTTCCTTTGTTTTTACCCTTCTTTTTCATGAAGCTATTGAATGTCTCTGTTAAATCAATAATGTATTTTCCATCTTCAATCTTGTATATCAGAGGATCACCCTTGAACAACCTCACTAAATCAATCTCATACTTTCCAGGTTTAAGGATTCTTATTGCCTCTAAATCAAGAATAACTGGGGAATCATCCTTTGAATTTTCCTCTCCAATAATATTGAGAATATCCTTTTCAATCTGCCGCCGTTGTTTTTCATCGAGATCAGCGGTAAGCTTTTTCATTTGTTCATATTTCTCAGGTTTAATATAGAAGAAAACATGAGAACCACAGACACTGCAACCCTTGATAATCTCTTCAGCATCATCACTATATATTGTTCCGCATCTAACGCATTGGTGTGGCATTTTTATCCTTTATTTTTTCTTTTTATTTGATTCAGAAACCTTCAGTTGAATATTATTAGGATCTTGCTTAATCTCTTTGATAAGAGTTGCAGGTCCTACAAGAGTGACCCCTTCACTAATACTTACACCGAACATCTTCAACAACATCTTCTTAAACTTCTTAACAAAAGAATCATTTTTATTAGCTGATTCAAAGACGGCAAATTCAATTCCTTTGAATTCATCATTAACGTACGACAGTGCCTTCTT